>JBAUFP010000173.1:0-6097 GCA_049679205.1 bacterium
CTGCCATGCCTTAGCTATATTGGTCTCACCGCGCGCCAGGAGGGTAACTAAAACAAATACTTCACATAGAGTGCCCAATTCCTGAGGAAGATCAAGCTTCCATTATTGTATATGTCCAGGACGAGGTGCTTGTGCGGTTGCCAGCCGATACCGAATGAATAGTCATAGCCTATCTCATGCTCAATACTTTGTATCGATATTGCATTATCATCCGACTCGTGCAACGATCCGAAATCATAGCGAAATCTTGTTCCAAAGCGGAGCGAGACCGTGTTTATTCTGTATTCAAGGCCAAGTGGCACGGATAGGGTATTCTTAATACCGCGCAAGTCCAGGGCGTCGGTGAGATCTTGGGTATTCTGGTATAAAAAGGTGTTTTTGATGCCAATGGCCACGAAACCGCGCTCCGTCACGGGCAAGGCTTTGGCAATACCCAACCGGGCCATGATTGTTTGAGCAAACATGACAAATTTGGTTTCACTTTCTGCTAGGTGCGAGTAAACTGAATAGGGTAGAGAATCGATGTCAGTGTTAGTTATCGGGCTGCCGATATCGAGATACCAGGAAAGGAAATCATTGGCACTCGATATATTCCGGCAGTAAAGTCCAATGCGGAATAGTCCCAGCTTGATGCGCTGCTTGCGTATCTCATTTTGATCCATTTCCTTGCGGTTCTCGTAGAATCCGTAGCCAAGCTTCAAATCGAGATTAAGACGTTTTCTTATCTGTAGGGAAACCTGGGTCTTCGCTATGTACTCGATTCTGTTTTCTACTGACTCGGAGTTGGTCGAGGTGAGATAAGAGATTTTTGCGTAATCCAGATCATTGTACAGATTGATCACGGCTTTGCGTATTCTGCACATCCATACGTCGTTTATGCGAAACGCTTTGAAAGTGGAAGAGCGCCATCCATAATCCCTTGGTTCCAAATCATGCGAATAATTCACCCAGTACTGGCCCATCAAACCAAGGTTTTTGGTCATGAGCCGCAGTTTAAACGGCATTTGATTCACTATAACGTACTGATATAAAGATTGTTGGTAGTAGAAGACCAACATCGGCTCAAAGGATATCCCGGCCATGCCTCGGTCAAGAAAATAAGGGTTGCGGTAGAGATCAGTTTCATAGTCAGGGATCAGACTGGCAAATTCTGTACCCAGGGCCCTTATGCGATGCGAATAATCGAGTGCAGCTGCAAAACAGCACAGGGTGAGTATAAGTATGATTAATCTTTTCATGGTTCCCTCCTTTCGTAAACCTGGATTCCTTTGTTCCTGATGAGTACGTAGATCCTTTCATCGCGTATTTCCATTGATAGTATTCCTTCATTGTAAGAATCGCCGACACCTATTTGCTGAAGAGTTAAATCATCGATGCGGATTATTTCAATACGCTCATAGTCAGCAATGTATATTAGAGACTCAGAAACGGCCTGGTTGTAGTAGCTGAAATCGAAATATAAAGCATCTTCGTAAGTCAGCGAATCACTTAGATCATAGCGGTAACGGTAAAGAGCCGCGTAATCAAAACAGATGACGAATTGGTCGGTTAGCCCGATGTCATTCATCTGGTACGGCGGGTTAGGCAGTTCTCCCTCGATGATCACCTGTGGTTGGGCTGGATCTGCGACGTTCCAGAATTTGAATCTGTAGCCGGATTCTTGGTATATCTCAAGCAAGATCGTATCCCTTAACGCAACGAGCGCGGCGTAGTGAGCAACCGAGTCATTAAAGATCTCCACGTAATTCGGTAGATCGGAAATATCCAAGACGCGAAAACCGTTGTAGCCACTCACAAAAAGATAGTGTTGTGTATACGCAACGTCGTATACATTAAAATCTAGATCTAGAGAATGAGACTCACGAGTACTCAGATTGAATATCGTCAAGCCGTGGTAGTATGATCGACGAAAGACCAGCGTATCTTGATGGCTGAGGTAGTATGTCCTGAGCGTCGGTGTCAGATCTTCGACACTTATCAACTGGGGGATCAAGGGGCCGGATATATCGTACTCTCGCATCAGGCACCATCGATCGGAGTAGGCTTCATCGTAAAGAGTGTAGAGACGGTCGCCGGCGAGAAAGAGTCTGCCGTACCCTACGGTGTCTATTGGCGCGAAACCAACCACTTGATATTCATCAAAGGGCGGGTATTCCTTTACGCAGCCAGTGATTGTCAAGCACAGGAGTAATGAAAATGCGATGAGGCGTAATGAATTTACAGCGTTTTTTCTGATACACATGTCTCCTCCCAGAATATGGTTATTGGCATAAATTTACGGAATATTTATTAAGCAATTATATTGCATGGACCATGAGTGTCAACACTTTTAAAGCGCGCATGCAGGCCATTGCGAAATTGTGCTGAGGATTGACATTTGCATACATGCATTTATAATTACTTTGAAGGCACATGAGGATGTAGTCAGGTTTCGGATACGTAAAAAGAACAAAAAAGGAGGTAACATGAAATTTGTTCCGGCTTTAGTTGTGATGTTCATCGTCTCTTTTATTGCCTGTGACCAGGAACAGGTTGCGGCCGTACCCGATTTCACCGCTTCGGCCAGGGCATTCGTTGAACTGCTGGTCAAGGGTGACTACGCGAATGCGTTCGCTACATTCGATGCGACCATGAAAGGCGCGATGCCGGAAGATGCGGTCAGCGCGGCCTGGGAATCGTTGTTGGCACAGGCCGGTGAGTTCAATAAAATAATCGGCGTGCGACAGGCAAAAGAGCAGGGGTACGATGTGGTGTACGTAACCTGCGGGTTCGAAAAATCTCAATTAGATGTGAAAGTAGTATTCAATGAAAAGAAGGAGGTTTCTGGCCTCTGGTTTCTGCCGAAGTAACAACGGTTCGCGTTGAATGATTACCGCGATAAGAAAATGGATTACAGCGATATCCTTTAATACTCTCACTCTTGCTGTATTCAGGGTAAGTTGATTACTCTTGAACGTGTCGTCAGGTGTTGTTATGACGAGGACGTATCTGCGTTTTTTTCCTTGACGGACTAGAAAATATCATTATAATTTATAATGGTAAGCATAAATATCAAAGAAGGTCTCACATTTGATGATGTTTTATTAATACCCCAATATTCTGAAGTCTTACCCCAGGAATGCAGTGTCGCAACAAAATTCTCCCGTAATATCAAGCTGAATGTTCCAATTGTCAGCGCGGCAATGGATACGGTAACTGAATCCGCGATGGCGATCGCCCTTGCCCAGGAAGGCGGTATCGGCGTTATGCATAAGAACATGAAGATCGAAGAACAGCAGGCCGAGGTGAAAAAGGTGAAACGGGCAGAGAGCGGCATGATCATGAATCCAATTACCGTCGAGGAAGACGCGCCGATCCGCTTGGTGAACGAATTGATGGAGAAGTACTCGATTTCCGGTGTCGTAGTCGTCAACAAGAATCAGAAAATCGTCGGCATCCTGACCAACCGCGACATAATCTTCGAAAAGAATCTCGGGCGTAAGGTTAAGGAAATCATGACCCATGAGCAGCTGGTCACCGCACCCGAGGGCACGAGCCTTGAAAAAGCACAGAAGATACTGAAAAAATACCGCATCGAAAAACTGCCCATCGTCGACAAAGCAGGGAAACTCAAGGGGCTCATCACGGTTAAAGATATTGTCAAGAAAATGGAACATCCTAATGCGACCGTGGATAAGATGGGCCGGCTGCGCTGCGCCGCGGCAATCGGCACGGACCGCAGGACTGAGGAGCGTGCCGCGGCCCTGGTTGAGGCCGGCGCCGATGCGATTGTTATCGACACCGCGCATGCTCATTCGGAGGGCGTCATACAACTGGCCAAGAGGATAAAGAAGACCTTCAGCAAAGTAGAGCTCGTTGTCGGAAACGTCGGCACAGCCGAAGCGGCTAAGGAACTGGTCAAACTGAATGTCGATGGGATAAAGGTCGGCATTGGTCCGGGCTCGATCTGTACGACCCGGGTTGTCGCTGGCATCGGCGTCCCCCAGATCACCGCGATTCTTGAATGTGCTCAGGTCGCGGCAAAGCATAATATACCTATCATCGCCGACGGCGGCATCCGGTATTCCGGCGATATTGTGAAAGCCCTGGCGTTCGGCGCTTCGAGTGTCATGACCGGTAATCTTTTTGCTGGCACTGAGGAGAGTCCGGGTGAGACGATATTGCTCGAAGGCAGGCAATATAAAGAGTACCGGGCAATGGGTTCGCTTGGCGCGATGTCCCGCGGTTCAGCTGACCGTTATTTCCAGGAAGGCGCAAGGAAATTCGTGCCTGAGGGCGTAGAGGGAAGAGTCCCGTACCGGGGTCTGGTCAGAGAGGTGATATTCCAGCTTATCGGCGGTGTGAAACAGGGCCTGGGTTATTGTGGAGCAAAGAATATCAAGCAACTGAAGGCTAAGGCTAAGTTTGTGCGGATTAGTGTTGCCGGTTTGAGGGAGAGTCATCCTCATGATATTACAATAACCAAAGAATCGCCCAACTATGAAATCAAGCTCATGTAGTACGCCGTTTGCATCAATCGCGCCCTACTACGATAGACTTATGTCTTTTGTGAACTACCCGAGTTGGGTCGCCTACATCGAAAAGATAATTGCCCTTAACAACGTGAAAGAAAAACTCATCTTTGACCTGGCATGCGGCACTGGTGTCTGTTTGGAATTATGGTCCGACAAAGGCCACCAGGTGATCGGTTTGGACAGATCTTTCAGCATGCTGCAGGTATGCCGGGAAAAGCTCTCGAAAAATGATTATGCTTTGTTGATCAATGGTGATATGCGCAATTTCCATCTGGGCAGAAAGATGCCGGTAATCACCTGCCTATATGACAGCCTGAATTATCTGCTCACCGAGGCGGATCTGCTAAGATGCTTCCGGCGGGTGCATGAGGCTTTGCATGGCGATGGGTTGTTCGTCTTCGATATGAACACGGTCCACTCATTGCGCGATGAATGGGGTAATAATACGTTCCAGCGACGTGACGAAGGCCTTTTCTCGATATGGTCAAACAGCTTCAATCCGAATCTTAATGTTTCTTCGCTGAGTATTACACTGCATGTGCGGCGCAACGGCCAGGAGATGGTTTTCGGTGAATTCCACCAGGAGCGCGGCTATCCCTTATCCGTAATCGAAGACCTGCTGGAAGAAGCCGGGTTTACCTGTTCATTGTACCGTCACCTCACTTTTTCTCCGGCCACGGAAGATGATTTACGTATCATGGGAGTGGCAAGAAAATGATGATTGCTGATTTGCACATACATTCACGGTATTCGCGTGCCACATCGAAAGAAATGATTATTCCCAAGATTGCCGAGTATGCGAAGCTTAAAGGTATTGGCATGGTCGGCACGGCTGACTTCACGCATCCTGAATGGTTCAAGGAATTGAAGAGGTATCTGAAACCAGGCGACGGCGTTTACGAATACGGCGGCGTGAAATTCGTGATCAATGTTGAGGTGAATAATATCTACACGAAAAACGGAAAGCTGCGGCGTCTGCACAATGTGATATTCGCTCCAGATTTTGAGACGGCCGAGAAAGTAACGCAGTATGTAGGGCGTTATGGAAAATTGGCATCGGACGGCAGACCGATACTATCTCTTGATACCTACGATATGTTAAAGGCGCTCGTTGATATCTCACCCGATGTCTTCTTGGTGCCGGCCCATATCTGGACCCCCTGGTTTGCTCTTTTCGGCTCTAACTCTGGTTTTGATTCGATCGATGAGTGCTTTGACGATCTGAAAGACCACATATTCGCCATGGAGACCGGTCTATCTTCAGACCCGGCAATGAACTGGCGGCTGTCAGTTCTGGATAATTATACCCTGATTTCGAATTCCGATGCTCATTCGCCCAGCCGCATGGGCCGCGAGGTGAATGTCTTCAGGGATGAACTGAATTATTACGGGCTGCGTGATGTGTTGAAGAACAAAGACCGCGAGCGCTTTCTATACACAATCGAATTCTACCCTCAAGAGGGCAAATACCATTTTGACGGGCACCGCAAGTGCAATGTCCGGTTATCGCCAAAAGAGTCTCGGTTCAACAACAACCTGTGCCCGGTCTGTTCGCGCAGCCTGACCATCGGGGTGCTGCATCG
>JBAUFP010000174.1:0-1660 GCA_049679205.1 bacterium
TTCGAAGCACAAGAAGTCAAAAATGTTATGCCTGTCCCCATGGTTGTGCAAATTTACCTTGAAACTTCCTCTATTCTGCATATCATTACTAATCTATAATCTTCGGTGGTTTCCGTACTTGATTCACAACATCGTACACTCTGCGTGTCATAACAGAATATAGTGAAAAAGGGGTTTTTATGATGTTGAATAACATTCGATACTTTAGCTCTTTCTGTTTTGGGAAGAATAAGCGTTTTAGCGGAATACTATTACTCTTTTTCCTCGCTTGTTCGCTTTTCCCGGTAAGGACATATGCTGCAGACAAACCCGCAGATGAGCTGGATGCGCGTTTCAGTTGGACGATCAAGTGGGAGGAAGAGGTCGGAACAGGCAAGATTCAACAGAAGGGTTCATGCACAATTCAAATGTCGGGGAAAATCGTCAAATATCAAGAAGACGAAGATGAGGATGACAGCGAATTTCTGGTGTACCGTCCAAAAGGAATGAATGCCACTTACACATACAAAAATGAATGGCACAATATCGAACCGACTGATAAGTGTTATGGATTGGTCGCCGAAGAAAATGCATCCGGTTCAGTAAAGATCAAAAGTGGCGATGAGGCTATCGGGCCCAGCGACGGTACGTTCGAATTACAGGCATTTCTCGGTTATGGTGGTCAAATAGGTGCGATGCAGTGGCTCGCCCAAGTTTCTCCGGAAAAAATGATGGATATCGACAAACAGCCTTCCAACGATAATTATATTTTCATCCTGAATGTCCCTTTCGAAACACAAATACAAACACGCGAAGATTGCATTAACCTTGAACCATCACTCCCGCGCGTGTTCAGTTTCCAGCTACTAATATACGAGTACGAAAAGACGGGCATGTCAGGCGCCCTCGACCATACTGCTACAGCGGCTAATTTCCAGCAATTAGGATACGGCAACTGCTGCGGTGTGACCCGCTATACGCCGCATGAGGGAAGCTACAATACGACGTCGGCTGTAAGCTGGACTTTTGGTAAAATGGCCACCCTTCAAATTTTGCACTGGGACAAGGACACCAAGAAATGGGTTAACATTAATAGCGAGACAGTCGATGTGATCACCGGCGAGCAGGTCAAACTGAAGGCCCGGGTCCTGCCTGAGGAAGAAGGGCCTCTGACCAGAGGACAGTGGACGATCGACAACGGGGACAACGAAAACGGCAAATTCATCAAGAAATACGACGCTGACTTCCGTGAAGGCGAGGTAATTCGCTTGGATGAGAAAGAGCTGCAGCAACCCGAAGTGACATTTTACTGGACCGACGAAGGAAAAGCCAAGGTCACATACGAGGCAATGGCCAATAACCGCCCGCTGACCGCCGAGACGGAATTCAATATCAGAAAACCGCAATACAGAGTGCAAATCGCAGCTACAAAGAAATCAAGCATCAAGGAATTTAAGAAATTCGTACCTCTCGACAAGAACAAATGCTGGGTTACTACAGGACCTGATATTCCAGGTGGTACTTACTTTGTTTACGACGGCATAAAATTTACACCTGAACCATTGGATGGAATAGAAGGAAAAACCCAGTGGGTGCAAATATTGGAGAGTGACCAATTCTATTGGATTTACAGCGGTGGCGCCAAAGAAAAATGCAAGCTTATTGAGGTACTGGATCGATG
>JBAUFP010000175.1:0-2006 GCA_049679205.1 bacterium
AGCTAATGGAGATTGCCGAAATCGGGGATCATCCATTCTATCTCGGCACTCAGTTCCATCCGGAATTTACATCCAGGCCCTTAGCGCCTAATCCCATATTCTACAACTTCATCAGTACTTCTTTGAAGAAAAACTAATGCATTTTTTTGTTGAATGCATATTTCTAACTACGCTTTGGGTTCTTTATTGGGCTTGTCATAACCGTAGACGTTATTTACGGCAACGCATCGGTGAGCAGGCATTCAAGAATGTGTACCGTGTTGGGCGGAATGTTTGCTTTATGTTGCGCCGGAAAGAACTGCAGGTTGGTGGCGACTTGCGGGTTCTTAGCACGGGTTGTATTTTGTATTCATTTCATTTTGGTGTTTGGGAATTAATGCCGTTTACCCTCAGTAAGCTGGGGTATAGAATTGGGATTCTGGTGAACAGATACCGTACAACCGATAATTCGATGCGGACGAGAATACTCGATTTCATGCTCAGACGATGGCGTTCGATGAATGGGATCAGGGTATTCTATAAGGAAAACGCACTTGAGATTGTCCGGTTCTTACAGTCGGGCGGTGTTTTTGGTATGCTTGTCGACGGCAATACGTTTTTCCAGAAACATGGTAAGGCAAGGAAATTAGCCGAGCTCTCCCGGGTACCGCTTGTTCCTTTTGCTGCCTACCGTCAAAGGGAGAAAGGAATTTTGCGCATCGGGTGCAATATTCCGGAATTAGTAAGAACTATGCCACTTGATTATGTTTGGTTTTACAAATCACGATGACTAGATCAACAACCGTCCTCGGTTTATTTTTCTTGATGATTTTCTACGCTTGTGAAAAAGAGGTCGAGGAGAAATTACCCAAGGATATGCCAAAGATAATCCTTGAGAAATTGTGCCTGACAGAAACCAAGAGCGGTAAGAAGCTGTGGACTCTAGAGGCGGCTCGAGCCGGCGTCTACGACGAAATCATCAAGGTTGATGAGGTCAAGGTACGATTTTACGATGAGGAGGAAATCGAATTTTCAGTACTAAGTGCGCCGCGTGGCGAACTCAATACAAAGACCCATAATATCTTCGTTGAAGACAGCGTTGAAGTCTTCACTAGTGATTCTACAAAATTATATACTGAATCGTTATTCTGGCTTAATGATTCGGCAAAAATCTTGACCGACTCCTACGTTAAGATTATAAAGGGAGACGGTACAGTGATCGAAGGCCGGGGATTGAGAACTGACCCGCGTTTGAGTAGAATCGAGATAATCGGTGACGCCAAGGGTGCTTCCCCCATAGAACTCCCCGATATCCGAAAGTGATCCTACATACCAGGGTACGGTTGAATAGATCTTCTAGCGAGGAGAGTATTTTATGCTTATGATACTCTTGATCACGCTGACACCGTTCCAGGCTGATAAGGTGGAAATATATACAGAGGATAATGAGCGGATCGTGCATCTGATCGGCAATGTCGTTATCGAAGGCGCCGAGACAAGAATTACTTGCGCCGAGGCGAAAATCAGTGATGTACATGGTTGGGTTAAACTCTTCCAGGAGGTAAAGCTCCATGACCGTAATGGTGTGGTCAGTGCTGGTTCAGCAATCTACTATTTCAACGAGAATCGTGGTTATCTGAGGGATAGCGTGATGATTATCACCCCGGACGAAGAAATCAGCGCTGATTCCCTTTACTATGATGGCGTGCATGATTCAGTGGAAATGTACGGAAATGTCGTCATTGATGACTTAAGAAACAACATGTCGGTGGCCGGTGACCGGGGCTGGTACAACCTTGCACGGGATGAGGGATTACTGTTCGGCAAACCAAGACTCCAAATCATACGCCAGGATAAAGCGCCGATAGTGGTTTATGCAAATACCTTCGAATTACACACCCGGCAAGACCTGTTCTACGGCTATGATTCGGTTCAGGCAATAATCGATAGT
The DNA here is from genome assembly GCA_049679205.1 of bacterium. Lineage (GTDB taxonomy): Bacteria > Hydrothermota > Tepidihabitantia > SM23-42 > SM23-42 > SM23-42. Next base: position 1,931 of record JBAUFP010000175.1, read on the forward strand.
ATTACCGTTTTATGTGATACCTTTTCGTATAACCTCGAAAGAGAAAGCGGTAGGATGGTGCGACCGTGGATTTGGG
>JBAUFP010000176.1:0-1838 GCA_049679205.1 bacterium
TCGCTTCGTCGAGTATATACCGAACGACCGCCTGACCCTTGATCGCAATCCAGATTATGCATGGGCTCCTTTAATCTACCTTCAACCGCAGGCGGATATCGAAAACATCATCTTTCGTTTCTATGAAGACTCCTCTACCCGAGCGCTAGCTTTAGAGAGTGGTGAGATTGATATCATCGGTGAGGTCCCACCCCATGACGCCACTCGTCTATCGGTCGACGCTGATTTCTATTTATATCCGGTATCCATCCCAGGCCAACCGATGCAGTTCTTCTTCAACACCCAACTGTCACCAACGGATGATGTGATTGTCCGCCGAGCCCTGATCCACGCTGTTGATCGTTCTTACGCAGTGAACACCGTTTTCGGTGTTTACTCTGCTGTCGCCCACAGCCCATTTTCAGCCAGCGCTTTCAACTTCGAATCTCAGGATCTCGTCCTCGACTACGATCTAACAAAAGCTGAGGGTTTGCTTGAGGCAGCTGGATGGACCGATGAGGATGGCGATGGCATTCGAAGCAACAACAACATCCCCCTCGAACTCCGCATTGTTTCACCCCCGTGGGGGTCTAACTCCGAAATAGCCCAACTTATTCGGGCAGATTGGGAAACCATCGGCGCCAGGGTTATTTTGGAGGTCGCCCCAGGATTCGGTCCTCTTAAAGAGGCTCAAACGCAGGGTGAGTACCACGCCATTGGGATCAATTTCTTTGGAACCGACCCCGACCTGCTGCGTTCATTTTTCTCCAGCAATGGGCTCTACAATTGGACCGGATTTGCCAATCCTAAGCAGGACCAGTTACTCCTGCAAGCAGCTCAGACATCACTTGATCCAGAAGAACGCCTGCGTCTCTACCAGCAATTTGTGTCAGATGTACAGGAAGAAGCCCTACTGCTTCCCATTCGATTCTATGTTAACCTCGTCGTAGCCAGTAAACGCATCGAGGGATTGCACTTCTCCGCACAGGGATGGTATCCAATTCTGATCGACCTACGAATAACGCATTAGCTACCGTCGCCCGGCGGCTAATGGAAGGCCTGCTCACCGCGTGGGCGGCGGTCAGTTTGACGTTCTTCGCTTTGCGGGTTATCGCCGGTGATCCAGTCGCCAGCCTGCTCTCGCAAGGTTTGGCCTCACCCGAACAAGTTGAATCCCTGCGACGTTCGCTGGGACTGGACGCCCCTTTGCTTATTCAATACCTACGATTCCTGAGAGGGTTCTTTCGCGGCGATTTAGGGATATCGCTCTACACCAGCCGCCCGGTGAGTATCGTGATCGCAGAACAATTACCTTCAACCATTGCGCTTGCACTCGTTGGGTTAAGTCTCGCCATCTTCTTTGGACTCTGTTTGGGAGTGACGGCTGCGTGGAAGGAACACTCGGCTGCTGGACGTCTTGCCGCTCGTGCAGCTGGTCTGGCTACAGCACTGCCGGTGGCTTTCACCGGTGTGATAAGTTTGTTGCTGTACCGCTACGTCTTGGAATTCTTTCCTTCGATTAGCATCATTGCTTCCAGGCACCTATTACTTCCCGCCACAGTTCTGGGTTTCTCATCCGCGGGCGCCATTGCCCGGGTTGTCCAAGCCGGTCTTATTGAAAGTATGAGGAGTCCCTACATGCTTGCGGCGAGGGCCAGGGGCATAGGCCATGGTGTTCGCCTCTTATGGCACGCCCTCCGACCAGCACTGCCACCTGCCGCTTCGCTGAGCGCGCTTGAAGCCGCCTACCTTTTTGCCGGAACAGTGGTTACCGAAACAGTTTTTTCCCGACCGGGATTAGGTCGTCTGTTAGTCAACTCGATACTGCAAGGCGACTATCCCATCGCGCAGGGAGTGGT
>JBAUFP010000177.1:0-3170 GCA_049679205.1 bacterium
CTACGACACTACCCTTTCTCGGATTGGAACCCGTAGTCTGGCAATCCAAGAAAAGCACTATGAGTTCTTCTAATTTCATTTCAAGAATCAAGCATTTATCTATGGTTCCAGAATTCCTGTAACACCGTACCTACATTCTCAACGTTATTCACGAAGGTTGGACGCCATTCCTTGGGCAACATCAATCTGTAAGGCGCCACCGTGTATCTCGTATCAATGAGTAAAACCACACCTCTATCTTCCTCTGACCGGATTACCCGGCCCGCGGCCTGTAGTACCTTTATCATCCCTGGTACTTGATAAGCAAAGGCAAATCCAGAACCGTTTATGTCATCAAAGTAGGCCTTGATGATTTCTCTCTCGAGTGAAATCTGTGGAAAACCGACACCCACGACCGCTGCGCCGGTAAGCCGTTCGCCCACCAGGTCAATGGATTCAGCAAAGAATCCGCCCATGACCGCAAATCCAGTCAGATATCCCGCTGACCGCTGATCGAAATGCGCGAGGAATTGCTCGCGGTCGGCCTCAGACATGCTCCGGTTTTGGACGATAATATGCGCCCGTGGACGTCGCTTCTGAAAGATTTCCTGTATCATCTTCATGTATTGATATGAGGGAAAGAAAATCAGATAATTGCCATTTTTTTGATCGATCAATGCGCTGATCATCCGTGCCACTTCGTATTTGGTGAATTCCCGGTGTTTATACAACGCGGATATTTTTCCAGCAATCATAACACACAAGTGCTCACTCGGAAAAGGTGACGGAAGTGAAAGACTTCGTGCATCTTCACCGCAGCCAAACAACCTCATGAAATACTGTACCGGATTCAAAGTGGCAGAGAAAAAGACCGCGGCACTACTACGCTCCAGCATGGCTTTCAGATGCGGTGACGGGTCGACGCAGAACAGTTTAACGGTGAAGTCCTTTCCTCCCCTTGTATAGCAGGTCACGTAATTCGCGCCATATCGATCCGCCGTGCTCAAAAACCTCCGTGTTTCAAAATAGAAATCCAGCAAATCTTGTCTGAATGCGGGCTGAACGTTCCTCGCCAGCCATTGCTCAGCAGCCTGGGTGAACCTGCGCAAGTGCTGGCATAAGTCAGCCGGATATTCTTCGCGGGCAATTGTCGTCTCATTCTCGGGCATCTCCTTTCTTGCTTTCGCCAACCAGGAATTTATTTTGCCCAAACTGCGGTAAATACCGGGCAGGCTCGTCCTTAAGCGCTTTCTCAGTGCGAGAATCGGTTCTTTGCGCAAAGTTGCTGAATACATTTCGCGTGACCGGTCCACGAGGTTATGCGCTTCATCAACGAGTAAAACATAACCACTGTCTCCATCTTCAAAGAATCGCCTCAAATAAACCCGGGGATCAAACACATAGTTATAGTCGCATATTATGCAGTCTACCCACAATGACAATTCAAGTGAGAATTCGAAAGGACAAACTTTATGTTTCCTGGCAATAGCGAGCACAACCTCGCGCGTAAAGCTATCCTGATCAAACGCATCGCGCAGCGCCTCATTTATACGATCGAAGAAACCACGTGCGTAAACGCACTCTTCACCATTACAGGATTTTGTAGTGTTGAAGCATACTTTATCTTTTGCCGTCAAACTGAGATGCTTTATCCGCAGACCGTTTTCCTTAAGTACTTGGAGAGATTGCTCGGCGGCGTTTCTGCCCGTGGTTCGAGCCGTCAGATAAAACACCTTACGTGCCAGATCTTGTGCCATGGCTTGCACCGCCGGGAAAATGACGGCCATGGTCTTGCCGATTCCGGTTGGAGCTTGTATTAATAGAGCCGCTCGCTCTTCAATAGACATCGCGGTCTCTTCAATCATCCTGTCCTGACCAGGCCGGTAGTCTCCAAAAGGAAATTCCATATCCCCGATGGAACGGTCACGCAATTCTATCCACTTGGTGATTCTATCGGCCCACGCGAGATATTCAATGATCAGCGAATCAAAAAAATCTTTCAGCTCTTTGATGTCAAAAGTATGGAGAGTTTCTGTCGTCTTATTCTGTTCGATTTGAAAATATGTCAGCTGAACGTCAACTTTGTCCAAATCATTCTGCACGGCGTACATATAGGCATAGCATTTTGCCTGTCCCCAGTGAACACCACTTTCTTCTCTTCGCACAACTTCGAGGGGTTTTCGTGTTGTCTTTATTTCATCGATGATCACCCGCCGGGGGTATTTGTAAATGCCGTCGATCCGGCCGCTGATATTCAACCGATACCCATCTGTTTCCACCTTGTGATGAATACTCACTTCAGCGTCATATTCTCCAGGCCTCGAATCCTGTATGGTCTGATGCGCGCGTATGGCTTGTACTGGACGGTCGGCGCTAAAGAAGGTAAGATTCAGATCACCGGTGCGCAGTGTGTATTCAACTAAGTCACGCACCGAGATACTCAATGTTTTTTTCAACAACCACCTTTCTGCTTAGAATATGTCATTGATCATGAAATTAGTTCTATGCTCTATGTTTCGCGAGTGAAAAGCATACCACGGCAATGAAGAAACAAAAGATGAAGTCGAAGGCATAATATATAAAAGACATATGCAGCGAATGCCCGGCGATAAGCATCACGATACTGATGAACAAGAAACAATAACCCCACACCCCTAGTATTCTACGATAGGTGACAGGGTCCAGGCTAATGACAAACATCGTGATTCCGGTAAAAACGACAAAAGCACCAAGTATTCTATATATATATATATAATATGGATGAGATACCCATAGTTCTTCGATCATGAATGAATGAAAGGTTTGCCTGTTTGCCACTAAGCGGACTAATCCGCCGAGTACGATCAGGACAGAAAAAACCTTGAGCAAAACCTGCTGTGCCACTTTTTTGTGCATACACCTCCCCGTGATACAAGATGATTTAGTATGAGTATACCGCAGGCTAAATATTAGTCAAGCATATTCCCTAATCCAGAGAGGTGAATAGCATAGACACGAAATCCTGACAATGTGAGCGATTGTGTGAGTATCACGTGACACAAATAAATAGAATAACATGAGGCCAAAAATGGGTGATTTGGGGAAACTCAACAGGCATAGCAGAGTCCTTTCACAAACACGGGCATTGACTTTACTTTGCAAATGTATAGCTCTTTCCACTACGGGGTCAAAGGATAGCCAAAACGCAGATA
>JBAUFP010000178.1:0-9702 GCA_049679205.1 bacterium
GAAGGCACGGATACGTTCCCGACCGCGATCTGGTTTGAGAGTGGTTTAGGTGGCGACAGTGTGCGTCCGCGTCGTGACCCGGCGAACTATGTGGCGCCGGGTGAGCCCGTGGTCGAGTATATATCGGGTAATGGTCAGATTGTGGAGTTAGTGGGTGCTTCGGTGGCCTATCCGCAGGAGATCGATCCTGGATATGCGCTCTACATCGAGTACCTGGCTCCGGATACGGCGACCGCTTTCTTTGTCGATGCGAACAATGTTGAGATTCCGTATACGGGTGCTCGTTACACGGCGTTATTGAAGGATGATGCGGGTGTTTTGGATACGATCAGTTATGTGGTGACGATTGGTGCGGGTTATGTGCCGCATGAGGTGGTACCAGCGGTGAATGGTATGTTTTTGAATCCGGATATTGGTACACCAGAGTTGCCGGCAGCGTTTATCGTTTACGATTCGGTCGAGATTGTGAGTGGTACGTATCCGTATAATTTCTTGGTGACCAATGTGCCGGTGCCATTACCCGCGGCTACCGATAGTGGCGATACCGTGTACATGCATGGTATGTGGGCATGGCGGGGCAATCCATACGAGGTTGTCTGGCATCCGAAGAATGCCGGTGGTATAGTGAATACGGTTGAGGTTACGGATCTGGCAACCGGTGAGGACATTCCGTACCGGCAGTTCCAGAATACGCCTTCGACGCGTCATTTGGGTGCCGGTTGGTGTTTCACCTGGCATACGCCGAGTACGGCCTGGAGTAAGCCGTCGCATGATACGGTGCAGGTTGGTGCGGGCTTTACGCCGGCCCAGCGGACGCGTTACTTGTATATCAACGGTGGTATGATTGCGTTGCGTAACAATTCGTATATGTACGATACGATTTTGCCATCGGATGGTGAGATGTGGCGTGTGTATCCGAATCGTGAGTATTTGCCGCCTTCAGTGCTTGGCGAGGTGCGGATAACTGGTACACCGGGTTTGTTCACCGACAGCACGATGACCTTGAATGTCAAGGTTGTTCCGAATCCGTATATTATTGCGAACGAGTGGCAGACGCGGTTTGTGCAGCGTCGTTTGAAGTTCATCAATTTGCCGAACGAGTGCACGATTCGGATCTTCACTCTTAATGGTGAGTTGATTAAGACGTTGAAGCATTCTGAGACATCGGAAGGTGGTGTTAGTAATGATCTTGGTGGTGATGAATGGTGGAATATCTTGAGTGAGAACCGGCAGGTAGTGGCGAGTGGAGTATACATTTTCCATATTGAGTCAGAGGTTGGTGAGCAGGTTGGTAAGTTTGTTATCGTACGATAAGGGGGGTGGTGGAGCACATCCACGAGTTAACTTAGGTTGTGGTATTCATAGGTTGTTTTTTGTACGTAGTGATGTAAGATAGGAGGTTCTATGTCTAAATATCTTTTAGTAGTATTGATTGTATCCTGTCTCGGCGGGACAACAAGGAATTCAGAATCGAGCCGTGCTTTTATGATCGTACGGCATGACACGAATCAGGTAGAAATGTGCATTTCAAATTACGGTAAGTTTGGTCAGGGCGAGAGTGGTGTTGGTTCAGGTTGCTGGTGGCCAAAAGGTTCAAATCACACTTACATCTATGGCGCGGGAATCTGGTTTGGCACGGTGGACTCGCTAACCGGGGATACTCTGGTAACGATCGGCTACGGGCCGCATGGAGGAGAAGGTGAGTTTGGCCCTGGTCTTAGCAGTTGGCCGGTTGCGCATCCCGCGGCAATAATATATATACATCCGGAGAACTGGCCTGCACCACCTGATACGCTACCAATGGCTCCACAAGAATTGATCTCTCATGAGGATTCATGGTGTTGCTTCAACGATAGCGACTCTGTCTACCATATTGTAGGCGATACTCGTCCCATTGGCATTGAAGTATATCAGACAGTTTATGCGTGGGATTACTGGTTCGTCGAAGACATAATATTCTTCACCTATGATGTGAAGAACGTTTCCGGGCATACCCTATTTGATTGTTATTTTGGCGTATGTACGGATTGCGATATCGGTAACGAAGCTGGATCAGCGGCGAATGACCGAACCTCCGGAGTTGTTGGTCAGTGGTATGTGATTGACGGTGATTCGATCTGGGTTGATGACGTTGGCTACCAGTGGCAGGAACAGGAAGAACCAGGCGCTCCGCCCTGGTGGGCGGGATCGATCGGCTTTGACTTACTTCAAACGCCTTTCGACCTGGTCCCGGGTAATGATAAGGATAACGATGGTATACCTGATCAATATGAAAGGGATAGCGCATACTACGTCAACAATCTGCCTGTATCACAATGGGATGTGGATTATGATGGTCTACCTGACTGGCGTGATGCGTCAGAGAATCCGCAATTCGGAATGACCGCCATGAAGAGGTTCACACTACAGGTCGAACCGAATATCGATGCTGAGCGCTATGCTACCTTGGCTGGATACAACTTCGTGACTGGGTTGTACGAACCTTTTGATACCGTACCACCTGATCCTGATGATCAAAGGTTCTTGTTATCGAGTGGTCCCTTCAACCTTGCCCCTGACTCTATCGCCACACTCGTATTTGGGGTGATGTTTGCTAACTGGCATAACATCCATCTAACCCCCGATACCGGTATGGCACTGGTGGACAAGTGGGCGCAGCACTTCTATGATCAGTATTGGTTCATTCACACTGGAATTCATGAGAATTTCAAATTTCGAATTGCGAATTGCGAAATGAAGATTGTGCCAAATCCGATGTCTGGTACAGGAACGGTTTCTTTCTCACTATCTGCGGCGTCACATGTTTCACTGAAGCTCTATAATATTGCTGGCCAGATGGTCAGGAAATTCGAGAATCGGTATTTGGAGGCGGGCACATATTCCGTGAGTATCGATATTTACGATCTGCCTTTGGGAACGTATTTTCTGGTAATGGAATCCCCTGACAGTAGGACTTCACATTCACTTGTTATTATAAGGTAGAGAAGCGGGTTTTACTTCTTAGAAATTCTCAAGAACTTGTGCTTGCCAGCACGTACGACGATTGGTTGTTTTAGTTCTACAATGTAGCCTATATCGTCGACACGAACGCCGTCGATATCGATGGCGCCCTCGCGGATCTTTCTCTTTGCTTCGCCCCTTGAGGCCATGAGTTTACTTCCGACAAGCAAGTCAACGATATTGATTTCTTTTTTCGTGGTTTTGTACTCATCGATTTTTTCAGGCAATTCCCGGTGCGTAAATACGCGCTGAAAATCCTCAGCAGTTTTCTGTGCGGATTGTGCCGTGTGATACATCCTGACCAGTGTCTTCGCAAGGTCGAGCTTGGCATCGCGTGGGTTCATTACTCCATCATCAAGCGCCATGCGATATTCTTCGACACGGTGGGGGAAGGCATCGGTTGCCAGTTCAAAGTACTTTGTGATTAATCCATCAGGCAAGGACATGACTTTGCCTAACATCTGCTTGGGTGATTCAGTAATGCCGATATAATTGTTGAAGCTTTTGCTCATTTTGCGTGCGCCGTCTGTACCCTCCAATATCGGCATCATCAAAACGACTTGTGGCTCCATACTTGATTCACGCATCAATTCTCGGCCCACGAGCAAATTGAATTTCTGATCCGTGCCACCCAGCTCAACATCGGCCTTGATCGCAACTGAATCATAGCCCTGGCAGAGCGGATACAGGATCTCGTGCATATACACAGGCAGTCCGTCCTTTAACCTTTGCGAAAAATCATCACGCTCGAGAATCCGAGCCACAGTGTATTTTGAGGCGAGTTCGACGAGGTCATACATTGACAGGGCCCCCAACCACTTGCTGTTGCAGGTAAATTCGGTGCGTTTCGGGTTGAGGATACGGAATATTTGCTCTTTGTACTTCGCCATGTTCTTTGCCACTTGTTTCTTTGTGAGTTTTGGCCGGGTTTTGGAAACACCGCTTGGATCACCGATCATACCCGTAAAATCACCAACAACCATGACTGCGGTATGACCTAAATCCTGGAATTGCCTGAGTTTTCTCAATACAACGCTAAAGCCAAGGTGGATTTCTGGTCCCGAGGGATCAATTCCGAGTTTTATTCGCAGTTTGCGTTTTGCCTTTAATTTGTATAGAAGTTCTTCTTCGGAGATCAGTTCGGCGACGTGGGTTCTAATTATCTCTAGTTGCTTCTCGGCTTCTAGTGCCATGTTTGTATACATCCTCCCAAATGGCGGTGGTCCGTTTCTTTAGTTCTCTATCATATTCATCCATCTTTCTCTCGTATGATGGGTCTTTGATTATTGCGGCTGTTCCCTCATCAGCGGGTATGGCTTTTGTCTCGAGCACGAACTTCTTGGCCATCCTGTAATGATCACGGATTGGGCAGGGTCGCAACAAATCCCCTTCCTTCCAGTATTTGAACTGCCAATCGCGGATCCGGGTATGTAACGGCAGGTTGATGAGGTCATTAAGATTTCCTCCGTTGGCATACAATTCACTCATGTTCGCCGCCGCGTACGGAAAGAAGACACAGGGGTAGACGTTCGCTTGCCAGTCAATGTAGAAGTAGCCTCCTGGCCGACCGGCCGAGATACAGCCGTCGGACACTGGCCCGTGGTTCCAGAAATCAACAAACATGATCTTTCTTCTCTTGATGATTTCCCATGATTTTTCCCACAACATTACGCGTTGATCGGGTGTTGGGATGAGGTCCGGGTCGACATCCCGACCGATTGGCATATAATGAAAAACCCACGCGTAGCCAGCGCCCAGTTTATCGAAGTAGTAGTCGATGAACTTATCCGATACTATTTCCTCTGCATTATATCTGGTTACAGTTATTGATACGCCGACAAGAACGTTGTGTTTTTTCAATATTTCCATGGCGCGCGTGATTTTTTCGAATACACCCTTCCCACGCCGCTGCTCGGTGACCTCCTGCATGCCTTCCACTGATATTGCTGGTGTGATATTACCGAGGTCGTATAATCTTCGTGCGAGTTTGTCGTTTATCAGAGTACCATTTGTGTACATAAGAAACAGGGAATCCGGATGTTCATTGTATATGTCTAGAATGCCCTTACCGTTCCATTTATACATCAGCGGTTCGCCACCGGATATGACTACGAAGCGAGCACCCCAGAATTGACGCATTTCTTCTATTACGCGTGTGAAGACATCGTAATCTAATTGATCTTTTTCTGATGCGGAATTCGCATAACATCCCCGACAACGAAGATTGCATCGCTTGGCTGGAGAAATAACCATGAATCCAGGTGGGTCAAAACCGAATTGCCCATGGAATTCGATTTCCTTTTTCAGGCGTAAGTCACTAAGCATTGCCTTATTAACAACCGTGCTCGCGAATTTGGACGAAGCTCCAATTTTCAGGCTTGAATATGCCATCGAGCGAAGCATGTAGTATTTATCTTCGAGTACGCCAGGCCAGCTAACTGGACCAGGTACCCGGTCCACCGCACTCTTTATACCTTTTTCAATCACCGGAAACAGTATCTTTTTGAAAAGTAAGGTATCCGATGTTGCGAATGCGATTTTCAGTAGGCTGGTGATGAACATGTTGTTGAGTTTGATTTTTGATTCAGTCTTCATGGTAATTTCATTATAGTCATAATCGAATATAAGTCAACGGCCAAACATAGTTTCAGTGTATTTGACCACGCCATTTCACGTTCGCGACATATTCACGAGCGATCTGTAGTAGTTCGTCTATTTCAGGTTCCTTGAGTTGGTGCAATGTTTTGTACTCCTCCTTGTACGCGTTTGTTGGAACATATTGCTGCAGAAACCACTTTTTAGCGTCTTTGATCAGTGCGCCAATGCTGTGTATTGCTTCTACATCGATCAAACCGGGGACACATGTCGTGCGGAGTTCGTAATCAACCTTGTTTTTCTGTAGAATGTCAAGGGATTCCTTGATTATTTCAACGTTGACTTTTCTGCCAGTGGCAAGAGAATATTTTTCGTTTAATGGTGCCTTGATGTCGAGTGCTACATAGTCCAACATCTTTTTGTCAATCAATTCCTGCATTTTCTTGGGGTAGGCGCCATTGGTGTCTAGTTTGACGAGAAATCCCAGGTTTTTCACCTTAGAAGCGATATCGGCTACCTCATCCGCGTAGACAAGTGGTTCGCCACCGGTTAGTACAACACCATCAATCCAACCTTTTTTGCCGGTCAGTTTTTTTTCAATTTCCGGCCATTGGATGACAGGGAATTTTTCAGGGTGTAGGATCAACTCCCAGTTCTGACAGAACGGACACATGAAGTTACACTTGTCAAAGAAGAGAACGGTTGTCAGTTTCCCATCCCAGTCGATCAACGAAGTTTCGATCGTCGCCCGTATCATACTCGGACCTTGCCATCACGAATTTTACCCACGCCAAATTGCTTCAAATCTTGATTTGAAAAGAAATTTGAGTGTCCCGATTTCTTGATGTAGGGGAATCTTTGATCTGGATGTTAAATTCAGTGCCCCGCGCTTTCACGAGATAGTACGGGACAAGTGCATCAAGAATCTTCGCTTGCATCCAAATCCTTTAATATCCGCTCGACCAATTTCGATATCGCTGCAGTTACCTTCGGTGTGCATTCTTCGCTAAATGTTTCATTATCCTCTATTTCAATTGCATAGATATTGGTCTGTTCCGGCATCTTGAGGTCGAATTTCTTGCCGAACTCGAGCGCGGTCACAAAGTTTATGCCGTGCGAAGAAAAGGAATGAGCGCTGCTGAACGAGTTTGGATTGATTTTGTAGATGTTACCCGGATTTCCCTTTTCAGTTTTGACCGAATCGATGAAGATCACTCGATCATAACCCACTACTTCGTCGAGAATCGCTACGCCGTCGATACTACCCCATTTGACATCGATATTGCTTTTTCTGATCTTGTTAGCCAGTTGTTCGGCGACTCTGATGCCGACAGCATCATCGCACCGGTATGGATTGCCAATGCCGTAAACAAGGATTCTCTTCATTGCTAATCAAAAGTTCGAAACACGAGATGAGGTGTGGCTCAAGCCAATAAGTCCTCGTCAGAGTTTCGCCGGAAAGGTGATCTACTTTCTGTATTAATTGACTAAGGCTAAGCTATCTTAGTATGTTCTTATAGATCTTAATAGCTTCTTACTTTTATCGTAGATGCTGATCTCAAGCGGCGTCCGGCCGTTAACCGTATGGGTAGCACAAGCAAGACAAGGGTCATAGGCGCGAAAGGCCATTTCAACCATATTCAACAACCCATCGTCGACTTTGCCACCTTTGATCAAACCCTTGGCTGCTTTCGCGATCGACATATTGATGGCCGCCGAATTGTTTACGGTTGCTACGATCAGATTGGCTTTTGTCAATCTTCCATTTTCATCGGTTTCATAGTGATGAAAAAGTGTGCCCCGTGGTGCCTCGATTACGCCAATGCCTTGCTTTGGTGTCTGGAAATCCATATTGCGGATGTTCGGATCGATAATTTCCGGATCGTCTATGAGTTCGACCATTCTTTCGGCCGCCTGCATTGCCTCGATCAGTCTTGCCCAGTGCGTGGCCAGGGTCATATGAACTGGTTTACCGCCTAGAGTGTCATAGAACTTTTCATAATGTTCCTGGGCCAGCGGTGTTGCCATACCATCGGATACATTCAGTCGGCCAAGAGGTGCGACACGGTAAACACCACTGTCCTTGCCGTCGACAAATCCCTTCCAGCCAACGTTCTTTAGATATGGGAATTTAATATAGGTCCAGGATTCGACACCCTCGGCAATGTGGTCCAAATAATCATGGACCTTGAATTTAGCAAATTCTTTACCTTCTTGATCAACGACGCGTATCCACCCATCATAGAAGTTGACCTTGTTATTGTCATCGACCAGGCCCATATAATATGTCTTGTGTGTGTACACATCGCTCAGGATTAGGTCGACATATCCTTTGTTCTTGAGTACGATGTCATCAAAGGCTTGGAGGCTGAACTTGGCGAATTCGACCGAATCTTGGGCAGTCTTCCTGAATTCATCCTGTAGTTCTTTTGTCATGGGTTTAGATACGCCACCGGGAAGGCAGTGTACTGGGTGCACTACCCTTCCACCCATGGTTTGAATGATGTTTCTCGCTCGCTTTCGGATATCGATTACTTTTTTGCCGATCTCAAGTCCGACCTTGCCAATGACGCCTACAATGTTACGCTCAGCTTTTGGAGCGGCGGGGCCAACAATAAAATCAGGACCGCCAAGAAAATAGAAATGAAGATTATGGTCTTCAAACATGAATGCGTTATATACAAACTCTCTGATTTTCTTTGCCGCGGGCGGGGGCTCAACGCCGTAAAGGTCATCCAGTGTTTTCCCTGAACAAGTGTGGTGGGTGGTTGGACATACACCGCATATGGTTTCAGTGATGCGTGGCATCTCTTCAGCAAGCCGTCCAACCGCGAAGCGCTCGTAGCCGCGTAATTCGGGAACTTGAAGGCAGGCATGGGCGACATCACCTTTTTCATCGAGGAAGATATCAATCTTGCCGTGGCCTTCTAAACGGGTGATTGGATCAATCGTTATCTCTTTGTACATGCTATACCCCCTGTTTTCTGCTGATGATTGAGCTTGGCAGCGTATACATATAGAAAAGTCCTATTGGATCGATCACTGATTGAGTGACCTTTTCCATTTCAGCTTCATCATCGACGTCGATAATCGACGCCAATCCGGAAAGGAAGCGGGCACCCATGTCTTTAACTTCTTTCGTGGGGCCGAAACAACCACGGCAAGGCATATTGGCATTTATACAACGTTCGCCGCAGCCGCCTCTGGTTGCCGGGCCCATGCATATGATGCCTTCAGCAAGAAAGCATTTTTCTGGATCGGCTATGACTTCCGATATTCTTTTTATATCTTTTATGGCCAATTTGTCAGGTTTTGATTTATTTCTTTCACAAGTCTCACACAGCGCTTTGTCTACAGTTAATACTGCACCCTTCGCGGGCAGATTGCCTTCGAGTATTGCCGTTATTGCTTTCATCACCAAATCGGGCGGTGGCGCACAACCCGGCAAATAGTAATCCACGTCTATTGTCTGATTTAGGGTTTGGACTGAGTCGTATATCTCGGGTAATTTCAACTTGCCGTATGGTGTATCGGTCACAGTCTGCGGGAAAATGCCTTTCGGGTTTACGGTTGAAGGAGTGGTTTTATATGCAGTTTCGAAAATCTCCTTTTTGTTTGTTACGTTTGCCAGACCAGGAATACCGCCCAGGTGAGCACATGCACCATAAGCCACAACGAGTTGGGATTTCCGGCGTAGGAGTTTGGCAATATGTTCCTGTTCCTCGGTTCGAATTGCCCCGTTGATGAAACTGACTGCGAGTGCTTTGTCAGGTAGTGCCTCGACATCAGAATATTTGAAATCCATGGCCACAGGGAAGAGTCTGAATTCCACTGCATCGACGACCTTCAGTATGTCTTCGGCCAGGTCGACAACCGATTCTTCACAGCCACCACAGGAGGCACACCAGTAAAATGCGACTAATGGCTTCGCCATTTATTTCCTCCTTTCTGAAACAACGAATTGCGACGAACTGACTATTATACAAATCCTGTGAACTTTTTCAATATTATTGATGTAATTAAATATGTTGGTTTGATGTATTAAGGTTGGGCAAACTTGTCTCATCATTTATTCATTTCTTTCACGATTTCAACAAATTTCTGCGC
>JBAUFP010000179.1:0-1664 GCA_049679205.1 bacterium
GAATAATGCTTGGTCTCAGAAAACAAAAAAAATATACTGGAGGATGAGCTGGCCGGGGAAATTGAATCAGTGGGCAAAGATGTAAAACTGTTTAGGAAATGTGATCAAGTTTATGGAACTACCACTTATAGATAGACGCTATCCGTTGGAACAAACTGCTGAGGCTCACAGCTATATTGAAAAAGGACACAAAAAGGGAAATGTAGTTATAACTGTGGAACATAATAAAGAAACTTAGCTTGGTAACTCTGCAAAACAATTTAAATAATAAGAAAGGGGTGATGTTATATGACTGACAAGAAGGCAATGATGAACCCAGTAATTGAAGCAATAAATAACAGAATGTCTATCAGGTCCTATATGCTAAAACCGATTTCCAAGGATATCATCAATACGATTATCGAGGCTGGCAATCAGGCACCCTCAAGGGGTAGGGAGGAAAAAGTAACTAAGGAATTTCTTTTTCAGCCTTGGCGGTTTGTTGTTGTCGAGGACCCAGAGTTTAAGCAAAAACTCGTTCAGACCACGCTTCCAATCTGGAAAAAGATGACTGAAGGCATGAAGGAAACGCACCCTGAGATCTACGAGCAAGTAATGATGCAATACGAGGCGATGGATGAACGCAAAGACATGGTTTACTATTCTGCACCTGTCATCCTCTTTGTCATAGGCCTGGCTGGTTACGCTGTAAGTTGTGCACTTGCCTGTGAGAACATCATGATTGCCGCAACTTCTTTCGGTCTAGGAAGCTGTTATGTGGGATTCGGTGCAATGGTTAAAGGCGATGCTGATGTCGTAAAAGCCCTCGAGTTAAAGGATAATGAACGAATATACGGTCCTATCGTGCTTGGCTATCCAAAGGACGAGTCTAGTGCGCTAGCCAGCATACGAGCGAAGAAAAAAGAACCCATAATTAAATGGATCTAGAAGGCAACTAACTTACTAGGTGCTATCGAATACACATAAAAAGGAAAAAAACTAATCCAGAAGATGCCAAGTAAGGCTTGATGCCTGTCCACCGTCGAAAGAATGTCTTGCTTTTGTTAACATTTCACGTATACTCCATGTCAAAACATTATATGAAATTAGGGCAGTATTTACACAAGTTTTCAGGTGGTTTCTTTGTCTAATTGATTACACGGGAGAAAATAGGCAATCATATGAAGGAGTGCAAGGTGATAACAATGAGAAGGTTTTCTGCAATTTCTACCTTAGTGCTGGTACTGGCCAGCAGCGCGTATGCGCAGGAGCGGCAGGCTCGGAGCATGCCGCCCGGTACCGTTGTTGGTCGAGTGGTTGATGCGGAACTGGGTACGCCACTGGAGTATGCGAATGTTGTTTTGTATGAAAAGGGAAGTAAAACCCAGGTCACCGGTGCGATGACGGATAGCGGCGGGGTTTTTCGTCTGTTCCAGGTGAGGCCGGGCCAGTACACTCTCGAAATTTCATTCATGGGATACTACCCCAAGGAAATAGAGACTATTGAAGTCGGTAATGATCAAGAATTGGTCAGGGCGGGCATTATCCAAATGGAAAGAACTATTCTTATGATGGACGGTGTTGATGTAACGAGCGATAAGCCCGCGGTGGAATATAAGATCGACAAGAAAGTGATAAATGTCAGCAAAGATTTCACGGCAATATCTGGCACTGCGGTCGATGTC
>JBAUFP010000180.1:0-1655 GCA_049679205.1 bacterium
GAGATGAGCAGCCCGCCTTCACCCTCGATCTTACACCAGCTCTGGGTAAACTCGCATGAATCTCGGGCCTACTCCAGCGAGTTGATTGTATGAAAGTACTGCACCTCCAACTACACTGGTAGTTGGAAGACTAATCCAGAGAGTAGAGGTGCAGCATGAACCCAATCATAGGCTGTGATGCCCACAAACGCTATTCACTTTTCGCCGTTCTCGACACTCTTACTTTATCTCTTGAAAGAACCAGGGTCAATCATCAACCTAGAGCCATCTATGAATTCCTTTCTTCCTTCCCAGAAGGCACTCCCGTCGCCCTTGAAACAGTCGGCAACTACTACTGGATCGTAGATGAGATTGAAGATGCCGGTTGTGTGCCGCTTTTGGCTCACGCAGCTAAGGCCAAAGTCATGATGGGTAACATCAACAAGACCGATAAACTGGATGCTCAAGGGCTCGCCACTCTGCTCCACCTTGGATCCCTTCCCACCGTCTGGCTTCCTCCGGGAGAGATCCGAGACGAGCGCCAGCTCCACCGCACGCGCATGGCGCTCTGCAAACTACGCACTGCCCTCAAAAACCGTACACATTCCACACTCGCCAAATACGCCCTCAACACTTCCGAGCATAGTGATCTCTTCGTCGGTAAAGGCAAGGCCTGGCTCTTGAAAACACTCACCAAGCTCCCTCCGGAGACCAGTCGTTGTCTTGACCAGGAGCTTCAAGCTCTGGACGCAATTCAGGAGCAAATCGCCGCCCTCGAAGGACGAATTAAGGAGCGCATTCAACTCTCACCTAATATGCAGCACTTGAAAACACTCCCAGGCGTGGGAAACATCCTCGCCATCGTCATAGATCGTGAGATAGGCTCTATCGATCGCTTTCCTACTGCACCCAACCTCGCCAGCTACTCTGGCGTTGTTCCCAGGGTTCATTCCAGTGGGGGAAAGACCCGCTACGGTCGTATGCGAAAGCAGTCCAACCAGTATTTGAAATGGGCCTTCATTGAAGCCGCCAATGTGATTGTTCGTCATCGCAATCACCCTGCATGGCAGCAGAAGCATGTTTCCCTTCTCTACGAACGTATCTGTCTTCGCAAGGGACACTCAATCGCAGTCGGTGCTGTTGCGCGTCATTTGGCTGAAGCTGCCTTTTGGGTGCTGAAGAAAAAAGAAGATTATCGGGACCCTGCCTTTTGCAAGCAGGTCTCTCCAAGGCAGACGAAAGCGCGTGGCTAACTTGTATCCATTGAGATACGTGAGTTGATTGCGACTCGTCTGTTGGAGATGCTCTTGCCACATTGATGGCGAATAGATGTTTCCGGGGAGACCGGCTAAGACGCCAGGAGAGATTACTCGTCTACCGAGGCTTATTTATGTCTTGACAACTGCAGCACTTTCATAGATGTTAGGCAGCACTCTCATCATCAATAACAAATTTGATACTCTGGCTAATTAACAATTTCAATCTCTCCGGATCATCCACAACTGGTGGGGAGATAACCACATATTTCCTCTTTACCGGTGCCTTCTCAAAGTAACGCAACTCGGTTCCTTCTCCTTCTTCTATCAAACGTTGCCTAATCTCCTCTGGCAGCTTCAGACCAAATCCTGCTGGAGAAAGTGAAGCACAGATTCCTCCATTCGCGTAAAGAGCTGCAC
>JBAUFP010000181.1:0-6301 GCA_049679205.1 bacterium
GGCCCTTTTTGGGAGAATAGGGATTTTACTCCATCTTAACATCAATATGTTTTGGTTTCATTGATTCAGGTTTGGGTAGAGTAACACTCAGAACACCATCCTTATATGAGGCCTTTACCTTATCGGCATCAACTTCAGCGGGTAGCCTGATCATTCTTCGGAATTGTCCGTAGCTGCGCTCGATCCGGTGGTATGTCTTATCTCTGGTTTCGTTCTCCTGTTTGCGTTCGCCTGAAATCGTCAGCATGTCTTCCTTAACCGATACCTTGATGTTTTCTTTCTTCATACCAGGAATTTCTGCTTTGACCATCAGGTTGCCGTTGCTTTCCTCAATATCTATCGACGGCCTCCATAAATCATCAATGGTCTGTGGTTGTGTTCCGAAAAACACATCAAAGAGACGGTCCACATCATCCCTCATGGTCACTAACTCGCTAAATGGTTCCCATTTTTTCATTTTCTTATCGTTCATGGTCTATAACCTCCTTAATTCTTTCTAACAATTAGACAGAATTAACGGGTTTTTCGTTTATTCGTATTCGGGGTCAGGTCTGGACATTTTTCTTCTTACCGCTCGCAGCACTTCTATCTCTCTATTCGTTTTCTGCTTTAGCTCCATTCGCTGTACTGCTTTCAAAACAGCCCATTTGCTCAAGCCGAACAGTGCCGCCGTGCTGCGCGCATCCAATGCCGTATCTTTCTGCAGAATGTACAAACATAGTTTGCGGCCTTCTTTATTATTGCCATTTATGATCTCTGGTGTATCACATCCTATTTCACAAGCAACTAGCTTTACGACACTCATGGGTTCAACCAAACCTGCACGCATCTCTCGTTCTCTGCTTGTTTCATCACAAAGACGTTCGTCATGTTCGCTCAATATCTGATCAGCCCATTCTTTGTCGCCGATAAATTTACCATATATGATCGACGGTTTCTGGCTTTTATCTTTCAACAAATCAACAAGTCCTTGACGTCCCCCTATTAGTGCTAATAGATCGCTGCACTTGTACCAATCTATCTCCTTCTGAGCAATCCTACTGTGCAACATGTAATATAAACTGCTCCATCTGTACTCTTCAGGGCGTTTGATAATACCAGCCTTAACTGGGTTATAGTAAACATATCTTAAAGCTACTTGATAGTAACTATCATCTTGAATCAGATAACTCGCATATCGAGATTTGAAGACGCTGCCTCTTCGTTGATGCCACCTGTTGTAGGACGATGCATAATCACTTAGAAGTTTGCGCATGAATTGGCTCAGATTCGGAAATGGTGTTTCAATCAAAAGGTGAAAATGAGTGGTCATCAGTACGAATGCGTGAACCACGGTGTTGTACTTGAATGCTGATGAACCCAGCAGATTCAGGAAGTGTACTCGCTGTTTATCATTTCTGTAGAGCCATAGTCGGCCATTGCCGTGTGATACTACATGATGGAAACCACCGGGAAGTTCTATACGTAATGGTCGCGCCATCCTATACAATCATGGAGCGTTTGCTAAAATGTCCAATGTCCAGACCTGACCCCCTAGAAGGTGAAGAATTTCGAGAAATCTGTGGTAAAGCCTTCAGGATAGTACTCGCCGCGCTCTTTGTCGACCAGATATTTGCCCTTATACTCCTTTCTGATGACCATATCGAGTACTTTGCAGAACTGGTCGATTTCCTCTTTTGTGTTATAGAGGCCGAAACTGATTCTGAAGGTGCCAGGGATCGTTGAACGGTCACGCGCGAGAATATGTTTCTCGACTTCTTTCGCTTGTTCCGGTGTGACGCCGAGCAGACATTTCACGTATGGATGCGCACAGAAACAGCCGTTGCGTACGCCAATGCCTCCTTCGTAACTCAGTATGGCAGACACTAACGCGTGATCCATATCTTTAACATTCAGACTTACGACACCCAGCCGGTTGCGGGCATTCTTTGGGTCTACGTCACCATAGATTACGACCCCGGGCATGGCTTTGAGTTTTTCGAGAGCATAGGCAGTGAGTTCGGCTTCATGGTCAATAATTGAATTAAATCCAACTTCTTCGATCAATCTAACGACTGTTGCGAGAGCAACGACGCCCACGATATCGGGTGTGCCGGCTTCTTCACGTTCGGGCAGTTCTTTCCAGTAAGCGCTCTCGAGATCCACGATGTCAACCGTGCCGCCGCCTACGTAGTCAGGGTCGCCATGTTCGAATACCGTGCGATCCGTCACCAGAACGCCGATCCCGTATGGCGCATATATCTTATGGGCCGAAAAAGCTAGATAATCGATATGCTGTGGATCGGCTTTAGGTTTGATATCTATAGGACGGTGGGGTGCAAGTTGGGCAGCATCAACCGCGATCTGCGCTCCAGCTTCGTGTATTTTTACTGCGTATTCATGGATGGGGTTGATATAGCCAGTCACATTCGATGCACCGCTGATTGCTACCAAACATACTTTTCCTTTGTACTTCTTGAGCTTCTCGTAGAGATCAGGCGAATTCACTGTACCGTCGGAGTTGATGTCTACATGCACGACCTTACCTACTTTCCTCCATGGTAGTTCATTGGAATGGTGTTCCATGATTGAGGTAAGGATGATTGGTTTGTCGGCATCTTTGCCCATTGCTTTAATCATCGGACACTGGAAACGCCAGGCAAGCTTGTTTATTGCCTCGGTTGTATTCTTACAGAATATTACAGCTGAAGAAGCATCTGCACCGACAAACCGGCCAATCATATTTCGTGCTTCTTCAAAGACCCAGGACGAGAGCTGCGACTTGAAGCCAGTACCCCGGTGCACATTGGAATACCATTTGCAGAATTCATTTACTTTTTCCTGGACCGGCAAAAGTGTCGGGGTGCTTGCTGCGTTATCGAAATTTATGTATTTTGTACTTGTCCCATCTAGAAGTGTTACTTTTTCATTCAGACCAACTACCAATTTCTGTAGTTCTGCTAAGTTCATATGCCAACCTCACTTTTTTGCACCTGAAACACATCGATGGTTCAATTATATCCCATGTGAATTGATAGTCAAGAAGCACCCAGACGGTTGGGTTGACTTGTCTGTCTAGTTGAGTATTATTAGCTGTCCGCTACATATATATCAAAATAACCAGAACATAAGGAGGAAGTATGCATTACTTTGATATCCCGAAATGGGCTGTGATAAGCTACGTTACGTTGTTTCTATGTACATGTGCGAATACCTCGTCGGCAACTCAATTCACGGCCGAAATGACTGAGACTATTCATCACAATAACGAGGTACGGACAAGTATGATTTACGTTAAAGACGCGAAGTACCGCATTGAGGAAGAGGAAGAAGGCCAGAAGGTTGTCGTGTTGGTTGACCAGGAAGAAGGCTTGACGCGCGTTTTGTTGCCGGCTGATAAAATGTATATGGAGATGGCAAGCGATGATATGCAGAGTCTTATGAACGATCCCTTCCAGGCTGCAAAATTTACCGAAACAATCGGCGAGAAGGTAACAACCGGAACTGAAAAAATCAGTGGCTATGAATGTGATGTCTACGCAATCAGGCGCGATGGAGATGATATCATGAGACTGTGGGTCTCAAAGAAATTGAGTCTACCGGTGAAGATCGAGATACCTGGTAAAGGTGGTCGAACAATGCAGCTGGAAAACATAAAGACCGGTTCGCTTGAAGACATTCTCTTTACGCTACCCGACGGATATGCAAAAATAGAAGAACCTGGAGAACCGGAAATCGAGTTACCTGTATGGGCCGAGCAGATTGAATCGGCAAAATATGCGGAGCTGCCTTTCGAGCAGATGATGTTGGATGAGGAAATCGTACGCGTGAAAATTACGGTAGGAAAGGGCGTCAAGGTAAGCGGAACCAACAAAATCACCGACCGGTCTGCATTTATGGCCGTTCCTTTCAAGGATGGCGTGCCCATAAAAGAACCAACAATGTACTTATACAACTTAACCGAGGAGGGTCAAACATGGGGCAATACCTTTAGGCTTACCTCCTATGAGGCAGATGAGATTATAGTCCGTGTCGAAGAAGGTACGATCATGCTCAAACTCGAGGCGTTCGACTTAGGTATGCTTGAAACCGTATCGGCCGGAAAAGAACTGAATGTCCCGGTTAGACCCGGTTATAATATAGACTTCAGGTTGGTGAACATTATTGACGGTGAATCAATATGCACGGTTACTCTGGCAAAAGGCGGTAAAGAAGTCAGCGATGATGTTATCGGCCCAAAAGAATATAGAACCTACACCATGAGCAAGAAGGGAGATAGTAAGAAGAATACCTGGAGCAGTTCAGCTGGTGCGGATGAATTCATTGTTCGTGTTGAGAAGGGCGAAATACTGGTTAATGTAAGTCAGTAGAGTTCGTATCGATGGCTGGAAGGCAACCTAAGAGATGCGCGTGGGCCGAAGGTAGTTCACCGTTGATGCTGAAATATCATGACCGGGAATGGGGTGTACCCGTGCATAGAGACCGTAAGCTTTTTGAGTTTCTTGTTCTTGAGGGTGCACAAGCCGGCTTGAGCTGGAAGACAATACTGGATAGACGAGGGAACTACCGAAGGGCATTTGATAATTTCGACGCACGCAAGATAGCAGAATATACAAAAAAGGATGTCAACCGGTTATTAAGGAACAAGGGTATCATCCGCAACCGCCTAAAAATCGAAGCGACAATAGAAAATGCCAAGCGGTTTCTCCTGGTGAAAAAGGAGTTCGGCTCCTTTGATGAATATATCTGGCAATTCGTCGGTGGTAAGCCAAAGAGAAACAAATTCAAGAAACTCTCTGAACTCCCGGCGCAGACACAAGAATCCCAAACGATGAGCCGTGACCTCAAGAAGCGCGGCTTTCGATTCGTTGGGCCGACCATATGCTACGCATTCATGCAGGCGGTGGGCATGGTTAATGATCACACAACCGATTGCTTCCGTTATCGCGAGATAAATAAACTATGAGATACAACATTGAAAAGGGATTCTACGATCGTGTGGTGAAATTCATCAAGAGCATCCCCGCGGGTAGGGTCGCGACCTATGGCCAGATCGCCGATTACGCGGGTAACCCGAGAGCGGCCCGAGAAGTCGCGTACATATTACATTCATCTTCGGAAAAGGAGAATCTTCCTTGGCAGCGTGTAATCAATAGTAAGGGACGTATATCCATGAAACCAGGCCATGGTTATGAATTGCAGAAACAACTGTTAGAGGATGAGGGTATAGTCTTCGACGAAGAAGACCGGGTTGATTTCGAGAAGTTTCTATGGCAGCCTTAAAAGGGACAGGTTACTTTTTCAGAAATTTCATTCAACTAATTTGTAGTCATATGCACTTCAATAAGTGATTCTCTTGAGATTGTTTTACTTGGAGATCAGAAAGTTGCCCGTCCCTGCGGTGACCCCACAATGTTCGTTGACTTGCGCTGTGAAATACGCTATAATGTAGTATGGGTGAGAAGATCAAGAGGTACGTTCTTTCCTGGGTCGTCGTCATCGCGATCGTCCTCGTTCTGAGGGCGACTTTTGTGGAGGCTGTTGTCATCCCGTCTGGTTCCATGAAGACAACATTGCTCGTAGGTGATGCATTACTCGTGAATCGATTCATCTATGGTGTGAAAATACCGATACCATTTTCTAATCAGCAAATTCCCTTGATTCCGGGGCGGGATCCCAGAATTGGCGAAATCGTTGCTTTTGCATCGCCGATTGAAAACAGATATGTTGTAAAAAGATGCGTTGCGATTAGCGGTGATACCGTAGAAATTGTTGACAAGGTCTTATACGTAAATGGCAAAGAATTCAGTGAACCATATGTGCGACATACGGACAAACGCTATTTCCGCGGCATAAGGGTTGATCCTGAGGTGTATCAGGAAAAATGGGAGCAGGGTTTGCTTGCGGATTGGATGGGATTGCAGGTCAGAGATAATTTCGGGCCGGTTGTTGTTCCCGAGGACTGCATATTCGCAATGGGCGATAACCGGGACACCTCTTTTGATTCACGGTTCTGGGGGCCTTTGCATAGGAAGTATCTGAAAGGCCTGCCTCTTTTCATATTCTTTTCTTTTGACCCGGGTCAGGAAGGTGATAATCTTTTTGATCTGATACAGATCTGGCGGTGGAAAGCGATCCGCTTGATGAGGATCGGCAAGGTTATGTAAGAAAGGGGACAGGCAACTTTTTTTAATACCACATAGTAATAATCTCAAAACATACAATCGTTAGCAATATGAAGTTCCTGGGATAGATGCAAAGAACCCATGAAAAAGTAGCCTGTCCC
Organism: bacterium; assembly: GCA_049679205.1. Taxonomy (GTDB): domain Bacteria; phylum Hydrothermota; class Tepidihabitantia; order SM23-42; family SM23-42; genus SM23-42. Next base: position 6,266 of record JBAUFP010000181.1, read on the forward strand.
CTTTTTTATACTCCAAGCATCTGCGCGAACCCCTTC
>JBAUFP010000182.1:0-4525 GCA_049679205.1 bacterium
ACATAATATTAGGAATTATCTCCTGGTTGTAAGACTTAAAGTGAAAAACCCGAATATTTCTGGGCTGAGATAATGACGCCAGCGCTCAATTTCTTCTCTTCATACGAATATAAACCAGCAAGCTTCATGTAACCCAGAGATAACTCGATGCCCGCGTGCCAGTTGAAATCTTTGTCCGACATGAAACATGCGCTTATTCCCTGATACGGCTGTAAGCGGGCACCAAAATAATAGGTGAATGTATCAGCAACCCCTTCATACTCCATTTCGAAATTGAGGACTATATAGTCCAGATAGGGCATAATACCTATCCCTCCATGCAGATATTTCGTTTTACCCAGGTTCATCTTGTACCCCAAGGCTAATTTCTCGCTGGGACGGCACTGGACTCCGAGGATGTGATTTGAGGTATCGCCAAAGTCGTATGCGTAGCCTAGTGAGATGGCTCCAGGCAGTTTGTAACCGACCGCGATTTCGTAATTTGTGATTGTATCGTCCTTGATCATACCAAAACCTATATTACCTATACATGCACCGCCCTTAATTGCCTCTGTAGCTTGATGAAACGTAGCGAACGCTTCAGCACCAGTGTGGATACCGAGCCCTGCAGGATTCGAAAACACACTTATCGAGCGAATCGGTAACGGAATGAAATTCGCTTCATAGAACGGATTCGGCACGAAACAGAGTATTGCGAGAAATAACATTCAACCTCCAAGTGTATTGGCTGTTTCTATTCCCATTTACGGCCTAAACTCACATCAAAAAGACGTATCTCAAAATAAATAACACGGCAAAAACGATCAATATCGGGTGGACTTCTTTTATCTTGCCGGTCACGAGTTTGAGCATTGTGTAGAAGATAAAACCCACGGCTATGCCTTCAGTTATTGAGAACGCGTAAGGCATAATTACGATTGTCAAGAATGCCGGGATCGCCTCAGTAAAATCCTTCCAGTCAATTTTCGTTACCCCAGACATCATTATCGTGCCAACGATTATTAAAGCCGGTGCGGTCACTGGATAGAGTACGCCACCCTCCATACCAAAACCTGCGCCGATCATCTTCACCAATGGATAAAAAAGCAATGCGATGAGAAAGAGTAGGCCCGTCGTAACATTTGCCAACCCGGTACGCGCACCACTCGCCACACCCGTGGAACTTTCAATATAGCTGGTTACGGTCGACGTACCCATGATGGTACCGGTAACCGTACCAAGGGCGTCGGACAACAAGGCCTGGCGTGCCCTTGGCAACTTGCCATTCTTGACTAAACCCGCTTGTTCGCTGACGCCGATGAGGGTGCCTACGGTGTCAAAAAGGTCCAGGAAGAAGAGAATGAAGATGGTTGGCAATAAGGAGAGCGTGAGAGCTGCCCCTATATTTAGTTGAAAGAATGTTGGTGCAACCGAGGGTGGAGTACTGATGATACCGTAGTATTTGACAATACCAGTCGGTATTCCCACAATAGCAGTGATAACAATTCCTAAGACAATTGCACCCTTTACCTTCAGCGTGTAGAGAATCGTGATCAGGACAAGACCGAAAATTGCCAGCAGGACCGGTGGGCTGTGAAGCTTGCCCAAGCCAACGATCGTACCTGGTGTGTAGGTAACAATCCCGGCCCACTGAAAACCAATGAGCGCAATGAATAAACCAATACCAACTGCAATGGCCTGTTTCAATGAATTGGGTATTGCATTGACTAACGCTTCGCGTAGTCCGAAGAAAGAAAGAATTACGAACAACGCTCCCGAGATGAAATTCGCCCCAAGCGCCGTCTGCCATGGGATACCCATGGCCAGGCAAATGGTGTACACGAAGAAAAAATTGTGACCCATGGCTGGGGCAAGAGCAATAGGGTAGTTCGCAAGGAATGCCATCAGGAATATCGCTACGGCACTCGACACGCACGTCGCGACCATGACGGCACCGAACTCCATGCCTGCCGCCGAGAGCACAGCGGGTTGCACAAAGATTATGTATGCCATGGTCATAAAGGTTGTCAACCCGCCGATTATTTCCTGGGACACGGTTGTCCCGTGTTGCTCCAACTTGAAGAGTTTTTCCAGCATCACTCCTCCCGCTTACTGTTTACGGATAATCAATATCGACAGAAAGTCCAGCCTCATCGAATCGTATAATATCTGCATTCCCGAGATGCATTGCTTGAATACAAAGATCAAATCCATCACCAAGTTCATTTTATGGAATTCGTGCGTCTTGTCAACAAGATAACACTCAGCTATTTTCATGTTGACTTTCGCCGATACCACTATATAATTGGCCATGCGGGAGTAGCTCAAAGGTAGAGTCACGGCCTTCCAAGCCGTTGGTTGCGGGTTCGAGTCCCGTCTCCCGCTTTTTACAGATACGCTGCAACAGCGTGTTGATCAGCAGGTTTATATACTAGTGCTGGTCTAATGGTGTATATGATGAGAGGAGGTTTGGATGAAGAAGATATTCGCTTTAGTTATTTTGCTCTTGATCTCCTGCGGCGGTGGGGGAGAAAGACAGGGAGAGATCGTACAAAAAGAAGAAACCACTACTATTGTCCGGTCAGTTTTGATGGTGATCGCGCATCGAGATTTTCGTGATAAGGAATTCAAGGAACCTTATGATATCTTTACCAAATCAGGCATGAAAGTAGTAGTTGCTTCGACTGATACCACTCCGGCAAGAGGCATGTCGGGCATGATCGTGAAACCCGATATCAATTTGGCAGGCGTGAATACGAAAGACTACGATGGCATCGTTATCGTGGGTGGCGATGGCTGCAGAATATTATGGGACAACAAGACCCTGCATGAAATCGTCCGAAGCTTTAATGCTGACAAGAAAATGGTTGCCGCAATTTGCATAGCGCCAATGGTTCTCGCAAACGCCGGCATACTCGAGGACAAGATCGTTACCGCATACCCATCAGTAAGAGATGAAATCGGTAAATGCTGTGCAAAGTGTACGGATTCAGACATTGAGGTAAGCGGTAATATCATTACCTGTTCAGAACCGAAAGCAGCGGCTGATTTTGCCAAGACCATCATTGGTGCTATGAACCAATGAAGACACTTATGGAAGTTATATCTATGAAAAGCATATGATCGCACTCCTGCAGCGCGTATCAAGAGCCACGGTTAGTGTGGATAGCCGAACCATATCAAACATCAATGAAGGCTTGCTCATTCTACTCGGCATAAGAAAGGGCGACACGGCTGACCAGGCCAATAGGCTTGCCGACCGTTGTGTCAACCTGCGCATATTTGAGGATTCGAACGGAAAATTCAATTTTTCGCTAAAGGACATCAGTGGTGAAGCACTCGTGGTGTCGCAATTCACGCTCCTTGCCGATACTACGCGGGGCCGCCGTCCATCCTTTAGTGATGCTGAGGAACCGGCAAAATCGAAAGAGCTCTACGAACTATTCATTAAGGCCATTAACAAATCCGGTGTCCAAGCGCGAGGCGGTATTTTCGGAGCACGCATGCTCGTATCTCTGGATAATAATGGTCCGGTGACAATTACAGTGGAGGAATAGATGGCATACAGCATGACTGGTATCGGCCGGGCGAGTGGCGATCTTAAGGATCCCCTGATAAGATTCGATGTCGAAATTAAATCCTACAACCATCGGTTTCTCGATGTTTCAATAAAGATTCCCAGTTGCCTGCAGCCGTTTGAAAACGAGATCCGGCGTGAGGTCCAGTCTAACTTGACGCGCGGGCACATTGTCGTCGTCATTCAACAAGACCGTGAGATCATACCGGCACAAATAGAGGTCGACAAGCCTCTGCTGGAATCCTATCTAAAACTAGCGGATGAACTCCGTAACAACTACAACATAGCCGGAGCAATTGACATCAATACCTTATTGGCGATTCCAGGACTCATTAAATTCAGCCAGTCGCAAGCTGCATCAAAGGATATATTCAAAGCCTTTCGTCCGACGTTGAAAAAAGCAGTGGACAGTCTCCTGAAGATGAAGGCAAAGGAAGGTGCGAATATCGTTCGCGAGATCAAGCAATCAGTTAAAAAGATCGATGGCTACCTCCATGAGATCGAACGCGTTATTCCCAAGCGGAACGCATCCTACAAGAAGCATCTTATATCACTTGTCAAGGGCACACAGAAAGAAATCAGTGAAGAGCGATTGTATCAAGAACTACTCTACACTGCAGAGCGAACCGACGTAACCGAGGAATGCAAGCGGCTTTCGAGCCATCTGAAATTGTTCAAAGATGCGGTCGCAAATGAAGATCACCCGGGGAGAAGATTGAATTTCCTTCTCCAAGAGATGCAGCGTGAAGCGAATACCTTGAGTGTTAAGGCGAACTACCTACACATAAGCAAGGTCGTGGTCGACATCAAAGAAGAAGTCGAAAAAATAAGGGAGCAGGTGCAAAACATTGAGTAGCGGTAAGATTATCGTACTCTCAGGTCCATCGGGCGTTGGTAAAACGACAATATGCGAACGGCTTATGAGCGCATGCTCGGATTTGCGGTATTCTATTTCGGCGACATCTAGAC
>JBAUFP010000183.1:0-8889 GCA_049679205.1 bacterium
ATTGTGCACGGTCAACCGGCCGGACAGTATCTCATTGAAAATGTCTCCATCCATGTTGGTATAGTAGTTGTCGGAAATCGTGCCGCTCACGTAGGGAAATGGTATGAAATTGGGTGCACCGACCAAAAGGAGAAATTCGGGGCGGGTTTGCCATGTGTTATAGGCATTCAAAATATAGTTTCTGATTTCTGCTGAGGAAGAGCCGGTTTCTGATAATCTGGTAATCTTTGTCTTCATACCCTTTTTGTGTTTCCACTCGGCCAGGGGCAGGATGTCGTCGTAGAAGCTATCATGGGTGATGATGAGATACCGGGCGCCGGATTCCTGGGCAATAACAATGGTGCATAGAGCTGCTAGAAAAATTAATGTTCTCTTCATATAATAGCTATTCTAGCTGACTCACCGGGTATGTCAAGATTCATACCTGTTGCGCACTGATGTTTGATTAGCGTTTATTGAGGATTAGCTGGAGAAATGACTGCTGCTTAACTATTTCAGGAAAATGACTTTATATGTCTTGTCGAGGTCTTCTGAGGTGAATTTCACAAAATACACGCCGCCTGGTAAATGGTTGCCATGACAGTCATCACCAGGCCACGTGATGATGTCATTGCTGGCGGTGATGGGATATTCGCGCACCAGCAAACCGCTCACATTGTAGATGCGAATCATGTTATTGAGACTGGCTAAGGCAGCACTGTTCAGGTTGATGTGGAGAATCCCGTTACACGGATTGGGATAGATATTCAAGACCTCGGTCATTGATAGGATAGCGTCTGTTGCTTCCTCTATTCCCGTGTTAATAGTGAGTGGGAACGTGATTGTATCAACATAGTAAGTTGCATTCATGATCAACATGAAATGGACAATGGTACCCGGCGCGATACTTGAATCAGCGCTGACAACAAAAGAATCTGCACTATTGGAAGCAGTATTCCCGGATTCGATAATTGGGTAATAGCCGGTCGAGTCGAGGACCGTGATCAATTCGGATTGAGATTGTAGGGTAGCATAGAGACTGTCGACGGACGCGCTGCCGTCGTTATTCAGACTGATAATCAAACCCGCGGTCTCACCGGGTTCCAGACTGTTGTTACCATTACCGCCACTCACGACTGCCTCATGGAAAGTGAGGTTGGGGGCGTAGATCATTTTGGTGAATTGTGTCAGCCATGTCGAATCGTTAATGTCGCGGCAGTCCAGGTCGAAATCTATAACGTGTCCATCCGGAGCATTTATCATTGCTGAGAAGGCGTAACCATTTGTGCCCGTGGAGCAGATTTGCCCCGGTGCTATAGTGCCGAATGTTCGGACCGAGTCAGTGATTAATATATATGGATCGTCCGTCCTCAAAATACCGTTTACGGCAATTGCCGTATCGCCGCCGTAGTTCCTCACCCAAAGATGCAGGTTGATTTCCTCACCAGGATTTATGTTATTATCTCCATTGCCACCCTGGGCATCGTCAATGGTTGAGGCATAATAGCCGACATATACGCCTGATTCCGAGGTCATCATCGATCCCTCATAAGGCCGGAGATTCCTTCCGGTTACCGTGACATAGATGGTATCCTCGGTGATCAGAGGGTAGATCTCAAAATGGGCGTTGCCATTTGCATCAGTAGTATCAACGACGTAGATGGTCGAATCCTGATCGCCCATGATACAGACGATCGCGCCGTTAATGGGTAAGGAGCTGCTTGCTCTGGAGACATTCACCGTGAAACTCGCCTCGCCGATCGAAACTGACGTCGGATGGGTGACTAATAAAGAACAGGGCGTATCAGTCCAGATATTCATCTCCGGATCACCGATCGTCGTATAACCGCGATATTCATCGGCGCCACCACTGTACGGATACATTGTGTATGCTTTGATCCGACCGCCTTCGCAAGCTGCGCCAAAGGTCTTCACCGAGCCGAGAAAAAGGCTGTCGTGAAACCCCTTGGCAATCGCGCTTCTGAGATGAGCAATATTAGAACCCGAGGTGGTGCCGGCAAAGTATCCGGCGGCGCCCCTGGGATTTGTTGGCGTACCGGTCAGGAGCCATCTTTCGGCAGTTGCCGGTGATGAACCAGTGCCAATGGTTCGGCACGTAATCGAAAGCACGATGGGTAATCTGGTGCCATTCTGTGTTACATCTGGATTCACGGCAAACGGGTATGTCCAGTTATTCAGTCCCTGACCCCGGTACATCACGATCGACCGTCCGTTATTAACGCGATTTACGACTGTGTTTGCGTTATGTCCATACCCGTCAGATAGTGTGTCAATTTCAACAAAACCGGCATCTACCATCAAGGTTGCCGCATGGTGGGCATCGGAAAAGTATATCGAGTCGTCTTGGTCATAGTCACGATTGACGATCAAACAGGCTTTCTTGAACCATAAGGAATCGGTCCGGTGGGGATTACGCTCGTAAGACAGTATCTTATTGACCACGTTTTGGGCTTCGGATGTGGTATGCACGGTCAGGCGACCGGAGAGGATTTCGTTGTAAATATCACCGGTTACATTGGTGTAATAATTATCCGAATACCAATAGCTGACGTTTGGAAAAGGTAAGTAATTGGGCGCGCCGACCAGCAAGAGGTATTGGGGACGGATGGGCCAGGTATTATAGGCATTGGTCACATAGTTCTTTATCGCCGTTGTATTCGAACCGATTTGCGAGAGTTTGACGACTTTTGTCCTCATACCCTTCTTGTGTTTCCATTCAGCCAGGGGCAGGATATTATTGTAGAAATTATCATGGGTGATTACGAGATACTGCGCACCCGTTTCCTGGGCAGAGGAGACAAGGCATATGGAAGTCAATAGGAGAGCGATTTTATGTATCATTTTCTAAAATTATACTCCAGAAAAGGACTTAAGTCAATAATGTAGGTAATATTTGGATCCGTACATTGTTGCCCCTTGACATTGACTAATACTCTGTTATCATTCAAGACGTGCAAGAAATAATCGATGGGCTTAAAGAACTCACAAAACAAGCGAGTAGGTTAAAAAAATTGATTAATGCGTACGAAAAAACCCGCGCGCAGCCGGTCGAAAACGCGTACGTGCTTGAAAAAAAAATTGCTGAGATCGAAAAGATCCTGGTTCTGCTACCCGACATTGCACTGCGAGATACACTGAATACATGGTTACAGAGTGAAAGAGCGGCGATCGGTAAGTTGAAAGATGATTTTCGCTTTCAGTTCGGGCAGCAAATAAAGGACATGTTCCAAAAAGACGGCGTCAAGATTCGCGGCCAGTATCCTCTATTGAGAATTGGACTCTTCACACTTAAGCTAAACTTCGAATTCGGCGAAGCAACCCTGTTCTTTGGTCCTGAAGTAGAGAAGCTGAAGTCCAAAATACCGCTACAACCTCAGGTGATCCATAGTACGGTGCAGAAATATAAGCGAAACATGCAGGACGCATCTTTTGACGCAAATAAGGCATATGTTGATCTGTATGCTGCCTATCGGCGCTGCCTGGAAGTTGCCGGCAAACCGGATGGGGAAAAAGTGCGGATCACCGAGGTATTGAAAGAATATGTCTTCTTGAAACAGCCAAAACAATTCATGGTCGACCCAAGCAGGGGACATTTCCGTGAATATTCACGTGTCAAGTTGAGCTACATGCTCTACCGCATGAAGACCGCGGATATCGGTGCGCGTGGCATGCGGTTTCATGTTGCGACTTTTGATTCGACCGTGGACAAGTTACGCTCGTTCTGGATACCGGACAACGACGAGGGCGAAGGCACACACTATGAGTATATATCTTTCGAACCTCCACACCAATAGAGATTGTGAAATACCATGGGTAAAGGAGATCTAGACCCGAGATTAGCCAAGGCGATAATACACAAGCTGGGTAGTTTTGGTACACCTCCGGAATTCGGGATTGAATACTTCAGTGTCGGGGTTGAGCAATACCTTCGGGTCATTGAGGATGAGTATCTCAAAGACATTCTGAAATTCAATCTCTCATCCTTCAAACTCATAACCGGTAATTATGGCGGTGGCAAGACCCATTTCCTGTATTCAGTGCGGAATCTTGGTTGGCGTAACAACTACGTTACTAGTTACGTCACGTTGAGCCCGACCGAGTGCCCTTTTGACCGACTTGAATTGGTCTATAAGAAGATTGTGCTCAACTTGAGAGTTCCGACGAAGCACAATGTGTTAGAAAAACCATGGGATGTCGGAATTGATGTTCTTCTGAGGACATGGGTCAAGTCGTCAGAACAGGGCAACATACTTGCTCAGATCAGGAATTTTGAGAGCTCGAGCTTCACGAATGCCATTAAGGCCGCGATCATGAATCTCTTGAGTGATGACGACGAAGGATTCCTCGAGGTTGTCCAGTGGTTGAGAGGTGAAGAGGTTCCCCGTGAAGTAAGACTTCGCTACCGGATATCTGAACGTATTGACCGCAGCAATGCCTTCCGGATGTTGCGCAGCCTGGTTCAGTTTGTTCACAGCATCGGTTACGCGGGTTTGCTCCTGTTATTTGATGAAGCAGAGAGAGGGATGAGTATTTCTTCGGCTCGTGATAAGCGCCGGGCACTTGATAATCTCAGACAGTTGGTTGATGAATGCGGCAACTCGCGGCTGCCCGGAGCGATGTTCTTCTACGCAATACCTGATGAGAATCTCCTCCTGGAGGGAAGCGGCGGTGTGTATGAAGCCCTTAAGCAGCGACTTCGTTCAAGCTTCACGAGGATCAATCCAATGGGCGTGAAGATAAATCTGGAAGACATTGGCATGAATGCTTCGGATTTCTTGGGCGAACTTGGGGAAAAACTGGCGAAGGTGTTTGAAGCCGCCTATGAATGTCGAATGGATGAGAATTTGCGCAACGATGCCACGAAGAATATGATCGATGCCGCGCTGGAATTTCAGGCACTTGATGTTAGCTACCGGAGAATATTCGTTATCGGTATCGTCGAGATTTTCCAGCGGCTGAAAGAAGAGGCGAGGGCGATTAACAGAGACGAAGCGCGTCAAATTTTCCGTTCCAAGGCAAGGATGATAACTGAAACAGAGAAAGAAGAGGTTGAAAGCGAGGAATTCTGAGTATTCTTTGTTAGGTACGCAAGCAGCTAACCGACTACAAACGTTTCATGGCTAAACAAGAAGAAGTCGTAGCACACCCGATTTTTGGTGAAGGGATAGTCGAAACCTCGCGATGGGATGGTGCCGAACTGAGGGTGAAATTTCGGAGCGGACTGCGCCTTTGGTTACCCGCAAAGTGGTTCAAACCAATATCGATCCAACACGTCAAACTTGATCAGATTTCATCAAAGCGGTTGCTGGAGGCATTTCGATTGGGCATTGTGCCTCACCAGGATATTGAATATTTTACCTTTGGCCGCGGGTTTGAGCTTTCCGAACTCGAAGGCGGTCTCAAGCGTCTAAAAGATGGCAAAGGGGATGTGTATTTGATTGAAGGTGGTTATGGCTCAGGCAAGACCCATCTCTTAGAATACCTTCACCATTTGTCAGTAAGGTATGGTTTTGTCACGACCTACTGCGAACTGAGTGTTCAGGAAACACCGTTGTATCGACCAAAGCGTGTCTACCGGGAACTGGTTCATAACCTGAGGTATATTAAGGAAAGCTCGGAATATAGGTATCGAGACCTACTAAGAACGGCAGCCCGTTTAGAGGTCAGGGATCATTGTTTTCTAACTCCTGTACTGAGATATCTGGCTAGTTTGGAAAGTGACGATTCGAATAATGAAGTGTTCTGGCAATGGGTGGAGGGCGAATCAACCAAGGAATATGCGATTGATCCGCAGTCGCCTTTCAGGGTAAGAGGCGGGCAGAAAATACCAGCCCTTTATGACTATTCAACTGCTACTGACTACTTTTCCTATATATTGAGCGGTTTGAGTTTTCTTGCACATGAATCAGGGTTGGGTGGATTAGTCATTATCCTTGATGAGGTTGAGACCATCACCCACATATGGGAATACACACAGTACAGCCGGGGGCTTAGTTTCCTCGAGGGTTTAATTCAGTCTGCACTTGGTAATGGAGAATTAATGAGATTGGAGACTCGTATGTTGCATAACCGGGTACGGCCAACGCCCTATACTTACAGGGACCCTCATCTTCTGCTCATCCTGGCGTCAACACCCATCCACGGATTGCGCGGGTTTGAGAGTGTTCGCGAGCTAATCAAAAAGCGGATCGTGCTGCGCAAATTCAGTAAGCCCGAGTTGGAGCTAATATACAATAATCTCTACGATGTATATATTTGTGCCTACCCCCATTTTGTCCTTGTATTGTCACAAAAGGAAAATATCTTCAACGCGGCGCTGAAACGGAGCTATAATGAGCTGCGAGAATTCATAAAATTTTCGGTTGAAGCATTTGATTGGTTTAGGTTCAGTCGGCCCAGACCAAACAGTAGGAAAGATTAGCGCCGTGCGGCGAAAGGATCATAGGCTACCGGGCCGCTAGTCTGATTTTTTAATTATGGAAAAAGGTGATATCAAGAGAGCACTTCACCGGACTTGGGTGCCCTTTTTTGGACACTTCGGTAACTTCACGGCAATCCAGGAACTTACGATTCCCCATATCCTGGCAAAAAGCAATGTTGTCGTTATATCCCCGGCGGCCAGCGGTAAAACTGAGGCGGTCATCGCTCCGGTACTCCAGAACTTGTTCGAGATTGGAAGTTTCGAGGATGCCGTCAGCAAATTAAGGGTTCTGTATATCTCGCCAACCCGCGCCCTTGTCAATGATTTGTATCGCAGGCTACTCCAGCCCGTGAGTTATATCAATATCGCGATTGGAGTGAAGACCGGGGACCGGCCACAGTTGACCGCAAAGAATGTACCAAATGTGCTCTTGACGACACCGGAGTCTTTCGATTCCCTTTTAACGCGCCGGCCAAAGTTGTTCCTGGAACTCAAAGCAGTAATCCTCGACGAAATACACTTACTCGACAATACACCACGCGGTGACCAACTGCGCATATTGTTGAGCCGATTGCGCAAAATAAATGACCGATTGCAGTACTGCGCACTTTCGGCAACGATCGACGATTTGGGTATCGGCACGAGGTATTTCCCCGATGCCAAGGTCTGTTTGTTGAAAGCACCCCGTGAGATCGATTACCAGTTACTGCCGGCCAAGGATTTCGTACATGACCTGATGGCGATTGCCAAGCAGAGGCATTTAAGAAAGATTCTCATCTTCTTTAACGCGCGGAGTCTGGCCGAACTCTATTCCCAGAAGTTGAATCAGCCTCCATTTTCAGATCTGGTTTACGTTCATCACGCCAGCCTGCCCAAGCCAAGGAGGGAAGAAGTCGAACGCATGATGAATGGCAGTGAGCATGCCATTTTGTGTGCCACTTCTACGCTGGAGCTGGGTATTGATATCGGCTCGGTCGATTGTGTGGTGCTGTACCGTCCGCCTTTCAATGTATCGTCGTTGCTGCAGAGAATCGGGCGCGGCAATCGTAGAACCCAGGAGCTCTTTGCCATTGGGGTATACACTAGTGAGTGGGAGAAACTGCTATTCAATACATACTTTGATTGTGCCCGGCAAGGGCAATTGTACGAAAAGCGGTACAATCCTACGTTGTCAATAATTCCTCAGCAAATATACTCCTATTTGTATCAACGACGCCGTATCGGAACGACGATGAAGAGTCTCTGCAGTATCTTCTCACCCGTATACAGTGAAGAAACCGTGAAGACCGTCTTCAAAAATCTGTACGAAACCCACAGAATAGAAGAGACAAGGCCGGGTATATACTTTGATTCTGCCAGTTTGGAGAAGAAGATTGATTGGGGCAAGATCCATTCGAATATCGCTGAGACATCGTTCGGCGAATACGATGTCTTCAATGCGGCACTGGGGAATATGGTTGGACGTGTTTTCCATCTGCGTGAGAAGTTCGTGCTCGGTGGCAAGTGCTGGCAGATCAGCCAGATTGCTGAAAAAGAGAAGAAAGTATACGCGAGGTGCATTGGGGATGCTTCGGCGGTCACCAAGATTTTTGAGGGCAAGGGAGCCGGTTCATACAATTATCTCTTGGCGCCAACGATTAAGAGAGCGTTTGCACCCGAGATGGAATTAGAGGAATTCCCTTGTGCGTTCGAATCCAATAACACACATATTCTGCATCTTTTTGGTTCGCTGTATGGTTTCATCTGGGCGGATGCGCTATTGCAGGAAGGTATCGAAGCGATGGACGTCGAAGGTAAGTTGTTGGTATTAAATGGATACCTGCTGAGTGACGACCGTTTTCCCATGCCGGATGTCGATGCGATTAAAAAAGTCCTTGGTGACAACATCCGGCGTCTTGAGGATGCGTTGGGCAGCGGCGCATACTTCTATGATTTGCCGCATGGGTATCAGATCGAAGACCATTTTCTAAATATGGACATCCACGGGTTTTTGGAATTTCTCGGGTCGTTAAGATTGGTGAATATCGAGCTTGAGCAGTTCAAACAGATAGCCGGGTCTCTGAAGTAATCATCCGCAGGGCTACCCGTAGTTAAACACAACGGGTCAGGAAAGCTCTGCCCCACGTGAGCGGAAAGTGAAAACTTTCCGCTCAATTTCCAAATCCCAAGCACCAAATAACAAACAAATTCAAATAGCCAAAATTCCAAACAGTAAATTCAGTTATCATGCATTTGAGACGAGATATATATCAATACATAGTTTTGAACATTTGTTTTTGTGATTTTGAAATTATTTGGAGTTTGTTATTTGGGTATTGGAATTTGAGTTGAAGATGGTTTGCAGTATTTCTTCCCTAATACCGTGGCCTGTATGTGCAGGTGACAATTGCCCTGTCCGTGGGCAGCTTGACATTGGCCGGGAAGTGTTTATAATGCTTGTGTATACTAGCAGCAGGTATCTACAGAAG
>JBAUFP010000184.1:0-3224 GCA_049679205.1 bacterium
GCATAATATCGGTCCTGATATTAATTATACTGAAAGCTACAAGGAAGCAGATCCGTTACCGAGGTTAGGTCGGCTGGGCGTTGCATACGTGCCCGTGGATAATAAATATATAAAGTGCACTCTTTCATGTGAGATCACAAAAATATTGGTCGGCGTGTTCGCTGATGAAGAAAATACATTCTGGCAGAATCTGAAATACGAGTTCCGTGAGGCCTGGAAGGGGATTGGCTTGGAACTTCTCTGTTACGGGATAGTATCAGCCCGTGGTGGGTATTTTTACGATTATGAGGGTAGCCGAGAGGGTTTTACTTTTGGTGTTGGTTTGAGTATCAAGGGATTTGAGTTTGATGTCGGCATTGACGAGGATATTTTTGACTTTCCCACCCAGAACCGCACGGTATCCCTTTCGTACAAATTCTGAGAAAATATGAATAAGATTCTGGTTTGCTTGTTCGGTCTTATCACATTGTTTTTTTCAGATCAGATGCCCGGCGCAACCTTTCTGTTGATTCCACCGTCAGCCCGAGCAAATGGTATGGCATATGCCTTCACCGCGATCGCGGATGATGCAACGGCCTGTTATTATAACGCGGCCGGACTCGCATTCCTGGAAAGCAAATGTATTCAGGTTAGTTATTGCGGTTATCTCACAGAGTATATGGTGGGTAATCGTTATTTCCATCTCGCCGTCGGCTACCCCTGGGCAAGCTCGGGTCTGGGCGCGGAGGTGATCTATTTTTATATACCACCCTGGCGCGGCAGTCCATTTGATGTACCGTATCGTGCTTGGCATGTGGCTTTAAAGGTCGACTATTCAAGAAGGTTTTGCGATCGATATGCAGCCGGTTTGGGCTTGAAAATAGTCAATCAATCACACACTAAGGAGTGGTGGTTGGAGGATCCGTCCTTGCCGCCCGGTATAGGCAACGGACGTACCGGCGTTGTCCTGGTAGCAGCGCTCGATGTCAATTCCCTCTACGTAATTTCTGATAATCTCAGAATCGGTGCAGTACTGCACAATATCGGACCCAACCTCCACTATACCGAGTCCGATCCTGGTGATCCCCTACCGAGATTAATCAGACTGGGTGTAGCATATGAATTACTGAATAACAAGTACATCAAATGCACGGTCTCGGGTGAAATGACAAAGGTTCTATTAGGCATTTTTGACGGTGGAGAAGACACGTTCTGGGAAAACGTAAAGAGCGAATTCCGTGACACTTGGAAAGCAATTGGGTTGGAAGTAGCAGTATACAAACTGATATCGCTGCGCGGTGGCTATTTTTATGACCGTGAGGGATACCGAAAAGGTTTTACTTTCGGTGGTGGTCTTCATGCCGAACCTTTCAGTTTTGACGTCGGTATCGATGAGAATATTTTTGACTTTCCCACCCAGAACCGCACGGTATCAGTGTCCTACAGATTCTGATGCTTCACTTCAACCAAGATCATAGGAGGAGATACATATATGTTCCACAAACAGAAAATCTGTCCACGGCGAATTAAAGAATTTGCCAATTGGCAAATTCTTTAATTTTGTGTTTGGCAAAGAGCAGTGTGATTTAAATAGAAATTTGGGTAATACAAAAAATGATCATGCACCGACAAAAAACCGCGGATGCATTGATCGGGGTATAGTCAATGCATCTATTCATACATCTGGACTGAGAGGTGCGTGTCTGGGAATTGAGGTCGGTGAAATTTCAGACGATGAGCATCGCATCGCCATAGGAAAGAAAGCGGTATTTCTGCTCTATGGCTTCTTGATATGTCTTGAATATAAGATCTCTGCCCGCAAAAGCACAGACCAGAAGTAATGGAGTGGATCCGGGTAAATGGAAATTCGTGACGAGGCAGTCTATTGACTGGAATCGATATCCCGGATGGATAAATATATCTGCCCAGCCGTGTGTTTCATGGGTTTTGGCATAAGTTTCCAGAGCCCGACAGACTGACGTGCCCACAGCTAGGACCCTCTTGGCGTTCTTGATCTTCTCCAGGGTTGATTCGGATATTTCGAAGAGCTCGGCATCCATTTGGTGGTCCTCAATGTGCTCGTTCCGTAGCGGTTTGAATGTTCCGGGCCCGATATGAAGCGTGAGTTCGGTGATGCCAGCGCCTTTAGATAGGATTTTCTTTAATAGGGCATCAGTGAAATGCAGCCCTGCCGTAGGAGCTGCAATTGACCCGGTTTCTTTGGCAAATGTTGTTTGATAATGTTCTTCGTCATTGGCTACGGGTTCCCGTTTTATGTAATGGGGTAGAGGTACATGGCCATATTTTTTAATAACTTCACCTGCATCCTGATTGAATTGCAGAATGACCTTGGCACCAGCGATTTTCTCTTCGATTTCCGCAAATAGCTTATCAGCAAAGTATATTCTGGTCCCTTCACGCATGCGTTTTGCATGGGATATCATTGCTTCCCAAGAGCCTCCATCTGTTCTTCTTATCAGCAAGACCTCGACTTTGCCACCCGTACTTTTTAGACCGATAAGGCGTGCCTTGAACACTCTTGTGTTGTTCAGTACGAAAACATCACCCTTTTCGATGAAATCGGTGATCCGGTTGAATTTCGAATGGGTCAGTTTGCCGGTTTGGCGGTTTAGGATCAACATGCGCGCGGCTGTGCGGTCTGGAAGCGGGAACTGAGCAATGAGTTCTTGCGGCAAGCCGTACTGGAAATCGCTCAGTTTCATTTTTTCGCCAATATATAAGACCTGCGGCCTTGCTTAAATATGCATCTCAGAATTTGCGATAGAAATAGAGTATCCAGTATTGCGAAGGCATTGATCTCTATACGGTTTATTGAGCTCTGGAAGAGTTGAATCAACTTTGAAGAGGGAAAGAATTTCCTGCTCAGCGTGTTGAATGTCTCTTGGATAACCGTGAGCGGCTTTAGCCAACCACGGAGTTCATGCTCAATACTTCCGCGTTCGATCACGGTGAACCCGGCTGCCTTGGCCATTGTGGCAAGTTCATACGGATGATAGGCAGTGTGCAAGTAATTCTCGTCCGATGTACCAGCGGTTACTCCGAAACTGCGTAGGATACCGAGTCCTACGTAATTCGGCCTTCGATGCGAAAAATTGGGCGTCGTGACTAGAACATGACCGCCTTTTTTTATCACCTGATAGAGATGTTCGAAAAATGCAGCTGGTTGATCAAGATGCTCGACCACTTCGCAAGCTATTGCATTATGGAACGATCCTTGCCTGAAC
>JBAUFP010000185.1:0-2004 GCA_049679205.1 bacterium
TAATATCCCGCGCTTATTGAAGCCCCCGCGCGTGATCACGTCCAGATATACATTGATATCGGCGCTATGATCAATATGCTTATGGGTAAGTAGTATCGCGTCGATTTTCTCAGGATTGAATTTCGGCAGATAGGTCAATAGACGGTAGAGCGACTCCGGCCCCGGATCAATCAGCACATTTCTGCTCCCAATTCTGAATAACATGCCGCCGGTCGCCCTAAGTTGTTTGGCAATTACATACCGCGCTCCACCTGTCCCAAGAAATATAATCTCATCCTTATCATTCAGAGCCGCGTCTTTTTCTTTAGCCACCTTTGCAGCTCTTTCCGAATGATTTTTCCTAGACATATTTGGTTTCTGCAAAATGATCAGAATAGGTGATATTTACCAGAAAATGTACTGTTGTTACGCAGCACCGAGTCTTTTCCTGGCGTACTCGGCACGCTTGATATCTCGGTCCTGTTCCTCCAACATTTCACCGAAATAGAGTTGGATATTGGCCGGCCTGGAAAGAATCATCATTTCGTTTAGAGTGTCGAGAGAGATGTCTTTGACGATTCCCACGCCTACGCCGAATCTAAGAGCGGAAAGTAAATTCAAAACTTCGCCACTACTAATCGTTCGCGCCGCCCTAAGAATTGCCAGACTACGGAAGATCTTGTCTTCGAATTCGTTACGTGCCTTCGTCATGATAACATCACGCGCCTTGTTCTCAATATCAATGATCATCTTGGCTAGTTTGGTAATTCTCTCAAGAAGTTCTTCTTCTTTGAAGCCGATAGTATGCTGGTTCGATATCTGGAACAGGCTTCCCCTTATCTCACTCCCCTCTCCATATATTCCCCTGACCGCCATACCTATCTGCAAGGCACCTTTCAGTACTTTTTCGACTTCACTGGTATATACTAAACCAGGCAAATGCATGAAAACAGATGCCCTCATACCGGTTCCGATATTGGTGGGACACGACGTAAGGTAGCCATAATCCTGGTTAAAGGCGTAGCCGACATTATCCCCAATGAATTCTTCGATCTTATAAACCTCACTCGAAAGGTTTACCAGATTCAAACCACACCCAATACCCTGTATCCGTAAATGATCTTCTTCATTAATCATTACCGATACGTTCCCGCCTTCGGTAACGAAAACGCTCGCCGGTTTTTCCTTTTTTATGAATCCCGGGGACACAAGATGGCATTCCAGGAGAGATTCTCTCTCTAGTGGTTTCATTTCCTTTAAGTTGATGAATTTTCCGTCGAAGTTGTTACCGATGATCGATTGCACTAGACCAATAAGATATTCGGCATCCGTTTGCTTCATTTTCATCTCAAAAGGAATAGTATCAAGATTGCGTGCCACTCTTATCCGTGATGAAACGACAATTTCCCTTTCTTCGCCACATGGCAAGGTCTTTCCATCCGCTGGAATAAGCCAACGGATATTATCAAACATCGCTGATTCCATAGGCCTTCAATTTGTCCCTTATTTCAGCGGCATCCTCATATGCTTCACTTTCCAGTGCCTTCTTCAATTTTTCACGCAACTTGTAAATTTCAAGACCTTTCTTTGAACCCGAAGCGGACTGGCGGCCCACATGCCGGTCGCTCTGGTGAATCTGCTTGATGAAATGCTTTATGTGTTCATCAAATGTAGCCACACACTGGCTGCAGCCGAACCGACCCACTCTTTTGAACTCAACCAGCGACATGTAACACCCCGGACAAATCACCTTCTCATCCTGAGCGCTTCTTTGCTTCAATAATTTGTGGAGTATTTCAACCGGTGATAGCTTTTTCGTTACCAGAAGCCCGCGCTTCGAAGCACACTCCTCACAAAGATGCAACTCAACTGTTTTGTCCGGTAAAACTTCCTTGAAAAATATCGCCGCTGGTTTATCCCTACAATCATCGCACAGCATATAACCTTCTTTCCCTTAGTTTATAGACATCGGAGCCAGCCTTGGCAACATCAACAGCATGAGTGACCAGTATAACAGTCTTGCCC
>JBAUFP010000186.1:0-5941 GCA_049679205.1 bacterium
GTATCGACACGCGTGCCCTGACACTGAAGATCAGAGATCATGGTACTATGAAAGGGATGCTTATCAGTACAGCTCAACAAAGAAACATTGAAGGGTTCGTCAAAAGGATACAGCAGACACCCCATCCTGATACAGATAATCTTGTGGCTGGAGTTTCCTGTAAAAAGATAATCACATACAAAAGCCGGTGCAAGAAAAAGGTGGTCTTGATCGATTGTGGCGTGAAGAGGAGTATCATCAAGAACCTACGGCGCTATGCTACGGTCTTTCAAGTACCTTATGATGTAGACCAGAACACAATCGACGAGTTCCGACCCGACGGCATAGTGATATCTAATGGTCCTGGCAATCCTGAGCATCCTGAAATCGTAGCCGCCACGGTGAAAACAGTTAAGAGCATATTGGACAAGTACCCAGTAATGGGAATATGCCTGGGGAATCAGATATTGAGTATCGCGCTAGGTTTTAAAACATATAAAATGAAATTCGGCCATCGCGGTAGCAATCATGGTGTGAAGAATCTGTCGAACAACAAAGTTTATATAACATCGCAGAATCACGGCTATGCAATAGAAGAAAAGAACGTGCCGGAAATAGAGATATCATGGGTGAACGTAAACGATCATACTGTTGAAGGTATCCGTCATAAGAGATTGCCGGTCTCTTCGGTGCAGTTTCACCCGGAAGCCGGTCCTGGACCTTATGACACGACATTTCTTTTCCGGGATTTTCTGAATGCCTAAACGTCAGGATATCAAAAAGTTGATGATCATCGGCTCGGGGCCGATCATCATTGGCCAGGCAGCAGAATTTGATTTCTCGGGCTCGCAGGCAAGCCGTTCGTTGAGGGAGGAGGGCTATCAGACCGTGGTCGTAAATTCCAATCCCGCAACAATCCAGACCGATTCAGAGATTGCCGACACCGTTTATATCGAGCCTTTGAATGTCGAAACATTGGCCAAGATCATTGAATTAGAAAAACCAGGTGGTTTATTGCCTGGGTTTGGCGGGCAGACTGCCCTGAACCTGGCATTCCGTCTCGCTCAGGAAGGAATACTGGCGAAGCACGGGGTCGAGCTCTTGGGATCGAACCGCGACACGATTGAGGCGGCAGAGAATCGCGATAGTTTTCGCACCCTGATGGCCGAACTCGACGAGCCAATTCCGAGGAGTGTCGCATGCCAGAGTATCGAGGAGATACGTCAGGCCATGCTCAACATGTCATATCCGGTACTGATCCGCCCGGCTTACACTTTGGGCGGCACGGGCAGCGGGGTTGCCTATAGCTGGCAAGAGCTGCAGGAAATTGCGTCGGCCGGCATTAGACAATCCCAGATCGGTCAGGTACTCATTGAGGAGAGCGTGCTTGGCTGGAAGGAATTTGAATACGAAGTCATGCGCGACGGTAATGACAACTGCATCACGATATGCAGTATGGAGAATCTGAATCCGATGGGAGTACATACGGGTGAGAGTATAGTGTTTGCTCCGGCACAGACATTGACGGATCAAGAAAATCAGATCCTGCGTAGCGTGAGCCTGAAGATCATCAGGGCATTGAAGATTTGCGGAGGCTGTAATATTCAATTTGCAGTGGACCCGAAGCGCTGGGCATACCGGATTATTGAGGTCAATCCACGTGTTTCGCGCTCGTCGGCCTTGGCGTCAAAGGCGACTGGCTATCCCATTGCGCGGGTCAGTGCCAAGATTGCAGTCGGCATGACGCTGGATGAAATACCGAATGCGGTTACCAAGAAAACCACGGCTGCTTTTGAACCCGCGCTCGACTATGTGGTCGCCAAGATACCGCGCTGGCCCTTTGATAAATTTCCCACGGTTGACCGGCGCATTACTACCCAGATGAAATCGACCGGTGAAGCGATGGCGATTGGCAGTACAATTGAGGAGTCCATGCTTAAAGCGATCCGGTCTTTGGAAATAGGTCAGTTTGGATTTGAACCCGAATCCATTAAAGAATACGAATTGATTAAGCAGTTAGAAGAACCAACCGACCGGTTGCTTTTCTGTATTGCCGAGGCATTGCGTAGGGGTTATACAGTGCACAAAATCTCGCAGCTCAGTAGTATCGACCCTTTCTTCATTAATAAGATCGCCAACATATTGAAAATCGAGAAGCGGTTGAGCAAGGAACAATTAGACGTCGAGTTGCTCGAACAAGCCAAGCGATACGGTTATGCGGATGAGGATATCGCACGGCTCACGATGAAACAGCCTGAAGAGATAAGAGCATTACGCACATCCCTTGGGATTCTGCCGAATTTCAATATGGTCGATACGTGTGCCGGCGAATTCGAAGCCGTGACTCCATACTACTATTCGACCTACATGGCAAATGTCGTTGCCCAGACACACAAAAAGAGCAAGAGACGTGTACTGATAATCGGCTCGGGTCCGATTCGCATTGGTCAGGGTATCGAGTTTGATTATTGCTGTGTGCATGCTGCTCTGGCATTGAAGGAGGCCGGTTACGAGGCGATAATGATGAATAACAACCCGGAAACTGTCTCGACTGATTTTGATATTTCAAGCCGGCTCTATTTTGAACCACTCGTGCTCGAGGATGTCTTGAACGTTATTGAAAAGGAAAAACCGGGTGGTGTGGTCCTGCAGTTCGGTGGTCAAACATCAGTTAACCTGGCAATGCCCCTGGCCGAACTGATTGAGAAGGGCGAACTGGATATTGAGATATTGGGAACCCAGCCTGAGGATATTCATCGTGCTGAGGACCGCGAGCGGTTTTCGACCCTCTTGAGGAATTTGAGCATCCGGCAGCCTCCTTTCGGCACCGGTCACACTTTCAATGATGTCAAAAATGTCGCCGCGTCGATCGGTTATCCAGTAATCGTAAGGCCTAGCTATGTGCTGGGCGGCCGGGCCATGGAGATCGTGTATGAAGAGCAGGGACTCGAGCAATACATGGACGCCGCGGTGCGTGTTTCAAAAAAGCATCCGGTACTAGTCGATAAGTATGTTGTTAATGCCATAGAAGTTGATGTCGATGCGTTATGTGACGGTGAAAGGGTGCTCATCGGCGGTGTCATGGAGCATATTGAACAAGCGGGCGTACATTCAGGTGATTCGTACTGCGTGATACCACCCAGAACACTAAAGGAAAATACAGTGCGCAGCATAGAGAGGATAACAAAGAATATTGCCCGAGCGCTTAATACCAGGGGTCTGATTAACATACAATTCGCCGTGCAGAATGGCGAGATTTATGTATTAGAGGCCAATCCGCGTGCCTCAAGAACGATTCCTTATGTGTCCAAAACGATCGGGATCCCGCTTGCCAAACTTGCGACGTTGATTCTCATCGGTCAGAGCATTACTGACCTCAGACAATCCGGCCAATTACCTGCGATGTCCAGGCGCCGTTTTGTTTCGGTAAAGGGCCCGGTATTTCCCTTTCTGAAATTGACCGGGGTGGATCCGATCCTGGGTCCAGAAATGAAGTCAACCGGTGAGGTGATGGCAATCGATCGTAGCTTCGGTGCGGCATACTATAAAGCAATACTGAGCGATGAGAGGTTCAGCAAGAAAGGTACGGTTTATATTACGGTGCGTGACGAGGATAAGCCGAGAGTATTACGGCTTGTGAAATCGTTTCTCAACCTCGGCTTCAAGTTTGTGGCCACGCGCGGGACTGCCGATTACCTCCGGCGTCAGGGAATTGAGATAAGGACCGTATACCGGATTAGCGAGCACAAATCGCCAAATGCACTGGACCTCATGCGGCAACGGCGAATAGATTTGATAATTAACACACCAAGCATGACGCACAGTGCAAAACGTGATGGCTACATGATGCGGCGTCTGGCAGTCGAACTCGGGATTCCGTTCATCACTGCGCTTACATCAGCCGCCGCCGAGGTTGAAGCAATAAGCTTCGCGCAGCAACATTCTCTAGCGACGCGGCCCTTGCATGATTATCACCGTATGGGGTCAGAAGACACCTCAAGAATCAAATTTCATTAATCCAGTGCCTAACATCCCTTTTTGTCACTGTCGTCATCTTGACAGGGTCTTTTTATTGTGTAGAATGAAGCATTGAGCCAGGGTAGCTCAGTTGGTAGAGCACCGGACTGAAAATCCGGGTGTCCGCAGTTCGATTCTGCGCCCTGGCATTTTTATTGATCCCATCCCAGTTGAAAATCGGTTGGAATACGATTTTCTTGACATATTAACGAAATTTAGTAAAATATGCTATATGAAACAGAGTATGTATCCTCATATCATGTGTGCTACGGAATCCGGCTTTATGGCGTTCATGTATATGCATAGAATCGTCTCCGCATCATGATTTCACCCGAAGAACATAAGGTACTGAGTAGCTTTGCCGAGAGGATCCCGCAGGCAGATCCTGGAGCGCATAACAATCTGGCAATCGTCTACTATAACAAAGGCTTATACCGGGAAGCGATCGAGGAATTGGAAAAAGCGCTGCAGCTCAACCCGAACTTCGTGCTTGCACGTAATAATCTGGAGATAATACTAAGAAAGACCGGTAGATTGGAAGAAAAGGTTGAACAGCTTTCGCGTAGCATCGAGCAAGATCCTCATGACGAGAAGCAGATACTCGAACTCGCCAATACCTATGTAAAATTGAACAAACATTCGCACGCCATTGTTTACTATAAAAAAGTCCTTGATGCCAATCCTGATTCATATGATGCCCACTTTGGTCTGGGTACCACCTTGAAGCATCTTGGCAAGCACGATGATGCACTCGATGAGATGAACCAGGCTTTGGAGATCAAATCGACCCATGAAGTCTACAGAACCCTGGGTGAAATCTACCTGCGTAAGGGTGTAGTGGACATGGCCATAAGGAATCTGCAGGAGGCGTTAACCTTGGATGATTCATCAGCCGAGACCTATTTCCTGCTCGGTTTTGCCTTGGGTGAGAAGGGGCGCGCGCAGGAGAGTATCGAGGCGGTCAAGAAGGCAATAGCCTTAAATCCATCTATTGCCCGGGGCGAGACGAGCATACCGGTCGATGGCGAGGCGCACCGTGAGCACTGGGAGTTCATGAAAGAGCAGTTGGGCATTTCAAGCACCTCGCGCGATTCGTATCAGATTCATTACAATATGGGCATGTCGTATCGGAACAAAGGGCTGTTTGACGAAGCGGAGCGGGAATTTAAGGAGTGTCTGAAAACAAGGGAAGGTGATTCTGCCTTATACTACGCGATCGCAGAGGCAGATATCTTTCTGAACAAATTCGAGGACGCAATCCATAACCTGCAGCGCGCGCTGCAGCGGGATTTTGATGCTGTCAAGTACGCCAATGCGCTGGGTGTCGCTTATATCCTGCTCGGTCAATTTAGCAGCGCATTGGAATGGTTTGAAAAGGTCTTGGTACAAGATGAAAACGATGGCAATGCTCTGAATAATGTTGCAGTTGCTCAGTATAATCTTGGTGATGTTGAGCAAGCGCTGTTAAACTACAAGAAGTCGATTGACAATGGGAATATCGATGCTAAATTCAATCTGGCTATGCATCACCTGACACATGGCGACTATGATGTGGCGCTTGAGCTACTCGACGATGATACCGCGGATGCTCATTTTGGTCGTGGCTTAGTTTTTATGGAACAAGGCAACGACGGAGAGTCGCTCAACTCATTCAAACGCGTGCTGGAAATAATCCCCCACCATGCGGGCGCATACTACAACATGGGATTCATCGCAACCCGCCAGGGAAGATACGAAGAGAGTCTTTCCTACATTCGGAAGGGAATGGAGATTGAACCGAATTACGATAATGAAAAATATCACCTGTCTCTGGATTCGGCACTTTCCGAATTTGGTCCTTACTACGTGCCGCGATTGCAGGCGCCAGCAACCAGGATCGTCGATGAGGTTTTCAAACCGCAAGCAGAAAGTGCTGAAGAACTTCTGGCTGAGGCAGAGAATCTTT
>JBAUFP010000187.1:0-2511 GCA_049679205.1 bacterium
GATCAGGTAATCGGTTTCATGATGTGGAGCACAGATCCGGCAGACGGAAGCTGCTGGCTCGGAGGGATCCTGATCGACCGAGGCATGCAGAGACACGGGTATGGTAGACAAGCAGTGATCGCTGCAATCGCGATGTTGAGGGGGCGGCATGGGTATCGGGACTTCGCGCTCTCCTACCAACCCGCCAATCTCGCAGCGCGCAGTCTCTACCACCAGCTAGACTTTGTTGAAACGGGTGAATGGGAAGGCGCAGAGGTGGTGGCGCGCTTGTCGCTTGCCGAATAGCCGCGGACCTGTCAGCGGAGCATCTAGAAAAACGCCGCAAGAACCGCCCAACAACTCGCTGAAGCTGACCCGGCGGGCGGCGCCTTCAGTGAGGCTTGAATCGCCCGCTGGCTTAACGTACAGTGATGGAAGGTCTGCCCGCTTCCGCCGGGCAGCTTAGCTCGAGGCCGTTATAATATAAACCATAAACAATAGCTATAAATGTATCCGTACAGGAATAACACTCATAACCGTTTGGTCGTAGGTCCCCCCGCTAAGGCCGGGGCAAGCATTCGGGGATGCAGTTCGAATCCTACCAGGCCCACAATTCATGAGGGGGCTGTCCCAAAAGACCGGGGCAGCCCCCTTACATTAGGAAAAGAAATGTGATTCAATAGGGGGTATGAAAAGAAAACACAGTAAAGTGACGTTCAAGCCATATACACAGAATCAACTGATGTTACCGACAGATCTGAATGATCTGATTCCGGAAAAGCATTTAGTGCGTTTGGTGAATGAAGTAATTGATGAAATGGACCTCGAGCCATTAATAAAGCAATACAAAGGAGGGGGAACGAGCAGTTACCATCCTAGGATGATGTTGAAAATACTGGTGTATGCGTACACACAAAAGGAATATTCATCGCGGCGGATAGCAAAAGCCATCCGAGAAAACATCAACTACATGTGGTTGAGTGGGGGAAACAGTCCAAATTTCAGGACGATCAATCGGTTCAGGGGGGTGGTGATGAGGTCGGTGATCGAAGAGGTGTTCTCCGAGGTCTTGGAATATCTAATAGAGCGTGGGTACGTAAAGGTGGAGAACTACTTCATAGATGGGACAAAGATTGAAGCAAATGCCAATCGGTACAGTTTTGTGTGGCGCAAGAGTACAGAAAACTACAAGAAGCGATTGGAAGAAAAAGTACGCGAGATGATGGATGAAGTTGAGCGAGTAAACAAAGAAGAAGAAGAACGCTACGGGGACAAGGATCTGGAAGAATTGGGTGAAGATGCAGAGATAGATAGTGAAGACTTGAAAGAACTGGCCAAGCGACTGAATGAGAAGTTGAAAGAGAAACCCAAAGACAAACAGCTCAAGAAAGCTGTCAAGAAACTGGAAAGAGATTTCATCCCTCGGATGGAGAAGTATGAGCGATATGAAGAGACCTTTGAAGGACGCAACAGTTTTTCGAAGACCGACGAAGACGCCACGTTTATGTGTATGAAGGAAGATCACATGCGTAACCGGAAACTGAAGCCTGGTTACAATGTGCAAATCGGGACAGAGCGTCAATTCGTGACTGGATACAGCATACACCAGAGACCAGGAGATAGCACCTGTCTAATCCCTCACCTGGAGAAGGTACGTGAACAATTGGGGAGATTGCCAAAGAAAATCATTGCGGATGCAGGTTATGGAAGTGAGGAGAATTACACCTACCTTGAAGACCAGGCAATCGATGCTTATGTCAAATATGGCACCTTTGACCGAGAACAGAAGAAGAGACGCAAGATCCCAGAACGTGAAAAGTATTGGGCATCGAATTGGGTGTACGATGAGCAACATGATGAATTCACTTGTCCGCAGGGCAAAAGATTGACTTATGAATTTACAAGCAAAATCAGAACTGACAATGGCTATCGTGCAGAGCGAAGGGTATATCAGTGTGCAGAATGTGAGCATTGTCCAGTACGGGCAAAATGCACTCGTTCTAAATATGGTCGTCGTGTGCGCTTTAGTTTGCTTTTGCGAAAATATAGACGGGTTGCCAGTGAGCGTTTGCAGTCGCCAGAAGGAAAGGACCTGCGGTCACAACGCCTGATTGAAGCCGAGGCAGTTTTCGGTCAATTGAAGCATAATTGGGGGTTTAGAAGATTTCTATTGAGAGGCTTAGATAAAGTAAAAACGGAATGGGGATTATTGTGTGTGGCACACAATATAGCAAAACTGGCGGCTAGCTAACCGCCAGTTTTTTTGTGTATTCTTTTCTCTTGATTTTTCAGACCGTCTGACGAACCTTTTTAGACAGCCCCTTTAATGATTAGATAACAGATTGTTGAAATCAAGGATCTTCAGATTGTCAGAGCAGGAATATCGACAATTTAGGAACCCGCATTCGAAGCCTATTGGAATGTGGTGCAAACCTACTTGCGATAAGCGGCCTCAAATTCGTCGTGTGGAGGCACCTGCTCGCCGACGACGTACAAAAAATAGTAGATGCCTGTTGGTCCCATGAATTTAAA
>JBAUFP010000188.1:0-7671 GCA_049679205.1 bacterium
ATCAGTTTATCGATGAAGATTTTAAGATTGACAAATCGCTATTTGGCGTACAGGCTGGGCTCAAGTATTTTAATAGTCAACTCACCCTACTATCCGGCAAACCAAGGAATGTGTTTTTTGAAGAAAATACCTACGGCATCAAGAATGACGACGATACAACTGCCCAGATACGAGGTGTCGACTTTGAAACCAAGATTATTCCCAAGTTCACTCTAGGCGGCCGCTACATCAGAGTAAACCGAGAAATCGATTTGATCCCAGAGGCATTTACCGAGCTCTTTGGTGGTAATGTCGGGTTCAGAACCGGTCCTTTTGATGCTTATCTCGAATACGCCCAGCAACTTGGCACGTATCCAGGACTCGGGGGCAGATTAAAGGGACACGGCGTGCTTTTCAGTTCTAGCCTTGCCCTTTCTGGATTTGGGATCTCTTTCCAGGCGATGGATTATGACACGATCGGTTTCCCCTTCAACAAAACCTACCGCTACAACGAACCAGTGACGCCGATCAAAACAGGAATTTCGGTTAATCGCGGAGTCGACGAGATAGGTTTCGGCGTATCATTACTGTACTCTCCTTTTGATTTCATGACCGTCGAATTGGATAATAATAAAATCAGCACTCATGACACTACCCTGAACAAACTCGAGCAGATTTTTGTTACCAATGAAACAATGGATGCGGTGATTGAACAAGCTGCGAAAATAACAACCTATCCAAACTATGATCTCGAAATAACTGCCGCTATCGAAAAAATCGTAAAGCAGGGAATCGAAGTACCCATCGTCAAGAAGACCGAAACTAAACCGCACCTCGAGGTCAGCTACAATTTCGGCTCGTTCTTTGTGGGTTCTGAATACGGGATTGAGTTTGTGAGCAGTGACACAAGTGACTATTATGACCAGGCCCTTGTCCTATCCATTGGAAAACCAGAGGCATTCGTGTTCACGGTCAGATACGAAAGGCGCAGCCGCGCGCCGCAGTGGCTGGTTGATCTAGAGAAAATCGGACCCGAAACAAGCTGGCCACTCGCCGAGCTGAGTCTGGACCTGACGACACGGCACAACCTGCGAATACGTGCCGGTGCAGAAAAAGGCGGACTTGTATGCACCGGTGGCGTGTGCCGCTTTGAAGAACCTTTTAAAGGTGTCAAGTTAGTACTGACGAGCATCTTTTAATGCTTCGCATTTCGCTTACAGTGATAGAAAAAAAGATTACAACGATATGATTTCTTTTAGCGCTACGCGCTGCGATTACGGCGATTAACAAAAAGATTACAGAGATAAAGGAATTGATACCCCGATAAAGAAGTCGAGAGCGTCAAATTTGCAGCCACATCATAATGATGGGCAAATTTGGGACCAGCAATGTAAATTTAAGCCGTTTTCAAACGTGACCCAAGGACGTTTAACGACGCGAGTCTCGAAACCGCCCAACGTTAAACGTAACCTTTTGACCTAGGGAGGTTTTGTGAGGAAAGCATTCCTTATCATCATCATCGTTGTAACGCTTATTTTTGCCAGCGGCATCTGGTACGGAGGCAAGCTTGGTGACTTTATAGAAACCGAAACAGTCGGTTCAGTAATGTGTCTTTCCTGCATGGGCATCGAATGAGTCGCAAACGTATTGTCCAAATCATCGCATCAATTCTCCAGAATGCATACATTCCAGCTCTTTTCGTGGGTGGCATATATCAAGGATTCCTCAAGCGAGGGTGCACGCCAATCTTAAATTGCTGGGGATGTCCACTTGCCTTGTTCTCGTGTCCAATGGGAGCACTGCAACACTTCATTGGACTGCAACTCATACCCTTCTATATTGGTGGCTTTTTCGGAATGGTCGGCATGCTTGTCGGAAGAATGACTTGCGGCTGGCTGTGTCCTTTTGGGTTCTTTCAAGATCTGCTCTATAAAATAAAATCCTTTAAAATGCACCTGCCAAAATTCTTTTCATATTTCAAATATGTCATGCTCGTCGGCGTAGCCGGAATTGTTGCTTATGTCACGGCTGAACCATGGTTCTGTAAACTCTGCCCGGACGGCTCTCTTATCGCAGGAATACCCTTGGTCCTTGCCGATCGGACCGGTGACCTGAGAGCTCTAATTGGCTGGCACTACTATATGAAAATCGCCATTCTACTTGGAATAATACTATTCTCTATTACCATCAAGAGATTTTTCTGCCGCACATTTTGTCCGGTAGGTGCCATTTACTCGATTTTCAACCGTTTCAGTTTCTGGCAATTGAAAGTGGATGAAAAGAAATGTATCGCATGTGAGTCCTGTCAGATGGTATGTCCCATGCACGTAGGCATCTACCGTCATCAACACGACATTGATTGCATACGCTGTTTAGACTGCGTCAAGATTTGTCCAACAAAGGCGATCAAACATGAAATCAAGTAAAGCAGCTCTCATTTCAACTTTCATAGTTGGCGCAGGACAAATATATTCGGGAAGGCTATGGTCCGGAGTCGCATTTGCCGTAATCTTCTACGGATCAATAGCATTAATGATCAATATTTGGACTGGTCTCAACCAGGCTTTTTGGGGACTGCTGGCGGCGTGGGTATTGATCTGGCTCTACAACATTTTTGATGCGTTCAAGGGATTCCGTTATCAAAAACCTCCATGCGAAAAGATATGTCCGGCTGGTATTGTGCCTTGGGCGTATATCAATCATTTGGCAACCGGCAGCGAGGTGCCATACCCCTATGTTCCTTTCTTTGATACTCTCGGCAGAATCTGTCTCGCGCCGTGTGAGAGTCACTGTACACGTCGGGGCATCGACGAACCGGTTGCAATACGGTACATGAGAGCCGGGGTCAAGACAATGCTGCCCAAACATACGCATAAGCCGAAGAAAGAAAAGGTTGCTGTCGTGGGGGCAGGTCCATGCGGGCTGAGTGCCGCATACTATCTAGCCCACCGGGGATACAAAGTCACCGTCTATGAAAGAGAAACAAAACCAGGCGGTGTCATTGGTATTCTCATTCCCGAATTCCGACATCCCCAGGCTGTGCTCGAACAGGAAATAAGCACGCTATTATCAATGGGATTCGAATTGAAATGTGGCGTCGAAATAGGCAAAGACATATCAATGGATGAGTTGTTGCGCACTAATGATGCTGTCTTCGTTGCCATCGGCATCTGGAATCCAATGACACTGGGCATCCCAGGCGAAGAAAACGCTCTGGATGGTTTTGATGTACTCCGACGTATTAGAAAGGGCGAGTTGTACCATCTCGGCAAAGTCGGCATCGTCGGTGGTGGCAATACCGCGATTGATATCGCACGCAGTCTAGTCAGAGAAGGGCATGAAGTTAAGATATACTACCGCCGCAATATCGAGGACATGCCGGCAGAATACGAAAACCTCGAAGAAGCTCAAGAAGAAGGTGTTGAAATCATCCCTCTTGTAGTACCGATAAGAATCGAAAAGCACAAGATCACACTACTGAAAACCGAATGCACCGAAGGCAGGAAGGGTTCGGTCAGAGAAATCAAAGGCAGTGAATTCGAGGTGGAATTGGATACAGCAGTAATGGCAATCGGACAAAAACCTGAATCAGATTTCTTGCAGAACCTGATGAAGCTCGACAAACGCGGACGTATCATTGTCAAGAACAGTAAGACATCGCATTCAAAGATCTATGCGGGTGGTGATGTCGTACTCGGCAGCGCAACAGTCGCTCATGCAGTTGGCAATGGAATGAATGCTGCGAGGCGCATTGATGCCCATCTGAGACGAATGCCAACTTTTCTCGTATCGCTGCTTCGCAAAACCTATCAACCAAGGGTTAAGTTGTTACCGATCGAGAAGACGGGCAGAATCAAGATTCCTCACCGCGACATTGAGGAAAGAAAAGGAGACTTCAAAGAAGTTGAACTCTGGGCTCCAAAAGAAGAGCTAACAAAAGAGGCTGCGCGCTGTTTATCCTGCCCGCTAAGGTATCACCCTCACTAGTAGTATTACATATCCTCACGGTAAAATTGATCGTATTGCGCTTGCGGCTTCACGCGATTGACAATTCAGTTTCTTTTCAATATAATTCACTCATTGTATATTTTGTTAGACATAAAGGAGGAAGAGGATAATGGACACAGTCAAGAATATATTTGCGCGGGAAATACTTGATTCACGTGGTAATCCCACGCTTGAGGTCGACATTGAGTTGAACAACGGAATAAAAGGTAGAGCCGCCGTGCCTTCTGGCGCCTCAACCGGCATCCATGAAGCGCTTGAAATGAGGGACGGCGATACAAAACGCTATGCCGGCAAAGGCGTTCTCAAAGCGTTAGGCAATGTCAATAATAAAATCGCGCCGGCACTCATCGGCAAGGATATCAAGCAACAGGCAGACCTCGACAAAACAATGCTTGAGTTAGATGGTACGCCGAATAAGGAGAATCTCGGTGCAAATGCGATTTGTGGCGTTTCGCTGGCGATTGCCCGTACTGCCGCCCAGGCGCAGAATCAACCTCTATACCGATACCTGGGTGGTGCCGATGCCTCGACGTTGCCAGTACCGATGATGAACGTGCTCAACGGTGGCGTACATGCTAACTGGCAGGGACCAGATTTCCAGGAATACATGATCGTGCCCCATGGTGCAGGGAATTTCCGAGAAGCACTACGGTGGAGTAGCGAGGTATATCAAATATTAAAGAAACTTCTTAAAGGCAATGGTTTGAACACTAGTGTCGGTGATGAAGGCGGATTTGTGCCCAAAGTCTCCTCAAATGAGGATCCATTGAAGTTGATCATTGAGGCTATTGATAAAGCGGGATACAAACCGGGTGCGCAAATCAGCATAGCACTTGATACAGCGTCCAGTAGTTTCTACGAAGATGGTACGTATCATTTGCGAACCGAGAACAAAAAACTAGCAGCGTCAGAAATGGTCGAGAGATTTATATCCCTGTCCGGGCGCTATCCGATCATTTCGATTGAAGATGGACTTGCCGAGGACGACTGGTCAGGCTGGCAACAGCTGAATGAGAAGCTGGGTACAAACGTTGAACTCATCGGCGATGATCTACTAGTAACCAATGTTGAAAGGATTGCTCGTGCAATCAAAGATAACGCAGCCAATGCAGTTTTGATTAAAGTCAATCAGATAGGTAGTCTTACCGAGACAATTCAAGCAATAAACATGGCCAAGAAAGCTAAATGGGGTGTAGTTGTTTCGCATCGCAGCGGCGAAACGGTCGATTCATTCATTGCCGACTTCACGGTAGCCATGGGTACCGGTGCCATCAAGACCGGTGCTCCGTGTCGCGGAGAGCGCATCGAGAAATACAATCGATTATTGAGAATTGAAGAAGAACTCGGGGAACGAGCGCAATATGCTGGGCGTACGGCTTTTGTGAGATGAGCATGATTCACATAAACAGCTGCGCTAGTCCTAGTTAATTCTGTGTTGGAACGACCACAGAATGTTCTCCCGCGTATGCGGGATTCGCGTTTATGTGCCAAATCGAAGAGTTGGACAAAAAGGGAATCGACAGTGCTCGCTTGTCCCGAGTAAAGCGAGGGGAACATTAATATTGTGTTATTCTTCGAGCGAGCCCGGGCTTCGTCCCGGGGAGTCGAGAAGTCTGGCGGTTGCGTTCTCGACTCCGCTCGAACAGTAAATGTCCGCTTTCCCTTCGAGTGAGCCCGCTGTTTTGCTTACGGCGCGGGGAATCGAGAAGTTCCTTTTGCGTGGAATACATTGGATAAATCATAACTAAGGAGGACAAGAATGGTTCTTGATGACTTAGAAGATACCAAGAAAGGCCCTTTCTGCAAACCTTACGGACAATTGTTTTATGAAAATCTGGAAAAGATGCCTTCTTTCCAGGTCATCGAAACATACCTGAACTGCCTTTCCGAAGCCAAGCAAAAAATCCAACAGGCAGTAGCCATACTCGAAGGAACCCTCCAGAGGGGCGAGGAAAAACTAAAAGAAATCGATGAACCCGAAGAAATGCAGTTCATGTTCGGCCGGGTTACCGGTTCCCGCGTTGAGATCGAGAAGGAAATCGAACACTTATCTCAGGACCGCAGAGAAATCGACAAACTGATATCTCAGTATTCAGAAAAGGGTATCTTCGCAATGCCGGTCCACGACTTCATGACCATATTCGATGCTGAATATGCCATAAAGGTTGAGAAAAAAAGGACTGAATCCGACGAGTTATACTACACAGACATCAAGGGCAAAGATCTCGCCGGTTGCGCAGGCTTCGAGCATTTCAACAAGATCATGACTGGTCATCTGATCAGGAAGGTATTGACGGGCAAGGAAGACCCAGAGCAAAACAATCAACTCTGATCTGCTACTCTTGCGGAAAAACAATCACCTTAATTGAATCTTCGGCACGGGCCACGCAATCAAAGCCCTTTTTTATATCAGTAAGCCCATACCTGTGGGTTATCATTTCTTTCGCATTGAACTTCTTACTTTTCAGCAGCTCAATGGCTTCAGTAATATCTTGGTCAACCGCCGCGTAGGAAAAAACAATTTTCACACTCTTGAAATATATGTCATGAAGTGGCAGAGGTATTCTGACTTCGGGGGCGGTTGGCGCAAAAAGTAATAACGTACCCGCACAATCAACCGATTGGAATGCTTGTTCAAAGGCAGGCAAAGCTGCAGTACACACAATCACCACATCAGCCGATCGTCCTTCATTAGCTTCTTTGACCAACCTGGGCACATCATCTGCTGCATGAATCACGACATCAGCACCAAACCGCTTGGCTGCATCGAGACGGTGTTCGTTGATATCGGTGGCAATAATCTTACCAGAACCCTTAAGGTGTGCTAATTGAATGTGCATCAATCCTGAAATGCCTGAGCCGATCACCAAAACTGTCTGGCCCGTTGCGATGCCCGCAAATCTATGCCCACGCACAACACAACCCAACGGTTCAACAAATGTCCCATCTTCGTATGATACTTCATCCGGTAGCACGAAAACACCATAGCGCACATTTATCTCAGGCACCCGAATGAATTCAGCAAAACCACCCGGATCAAAGTTGGTTGAACGCAAAGTCTCGCATACCGTGTGATAACCTGCCTTGCAGTAACGACACTCATTACACGGCACATGATGGGAAACAAAAACCCGCTGTCCCACATGAAACCCATCAACCGCGGCGCCGGTTTCAACGATCTCGCCGGCTATCTCATGCCCTAATACCCTTGGTGCTTTCTTTATCCGGTACCATTCCATAACATCACTGCCACAGATACCACTGGCAATCACCTTGACTAGGATCTCCTTCTCCCCTATCTCAGGCTTGGGCATCTCCTCGATTCTGATATCTTTATTATTGTAGTATACAGCGGCACGCAAGATTACCTCACTTTCTGCATCATGAAAAGCATCACAATAATTTCGTTCTTGTCATTGCGAGGAGTCCTGAGCTTGTCGAAGGGCGACGCGGCAATCTAGGGGTCAAACGTAAAACAACGACGAGATTGCTTCTCCCGCTCTTCCGAAAAAGCGCGGGATCGCAATGACACATGGCATTAGAATTATGCTAATTCTTCTCTCTTCTTCTAAATATCTCATACGCTTTGTCGATAGTAGCATTCTCATGCACGATCGCCCTTACTGCTTGAATCATGCTTACTGGGTTGTCAGACTGGAATATATTCCTGCCCATATCCACACC
>JBAUFP010000189.1:0-2136 GCA_049679205.1 bacterium
GGTGACAATACCTATGAGGCTATCAAAACCTTCACCCTGCCCGGGGGTGATTATTACGGTGGTTACTCCGATGTCGGAGATGTGGATGGCGATAGCATCCCGGAGATCGCCTTAGAAGGTCGTCAGACCGTACATATCATTAAGGCGGCAGGTAACGATTCATTCTATGTCTGGGAGACACTGCCCGGCAACAATAGCGGTTCAAGCGTAAGAGTCTATGATATTGATGGCAATGGACTTTCTGAGGTCATCATCTCGGGGAATAATCAGACGAGGATTTATGAGTATGAAGTGGGTGTTGCTGAACAGGCAGGGTGTGATGTTCAGGGAATAGGTTTGACCGTTTCGCCTAACCCATTCCATGACCGAACCAACATTAGATATTCGATTCGCAATTCTGGATACCTGGTGCAAAATTCGACATTGAGAATCTATGATGTTGGTGGCCGACTCGTCAAGAAGCTTCACCAGGGTATAATCGGTAGTGCCGGTGTTCTGTGCTGGCAGGGTGTGGATGAGATGGGGAAAATGGTGCCTCAGGGCGTGTACTTCTTACGTATCGAGAATCCAGCAACTAATACGTCGATCTGTCGAAAGATAATCAAGATTGATTAAATCACCGGGGGTGGGGCAGAATAGGGGATTTGCCCCACCCCCACATTGCTGATGTGAGGTGTTAAAAGGGTAATCGAGATGATGTTGACAGGAGCAGCGATGTTTATATAATATTGTTAGTAGGGGTCGTACTATGATAGCGTGCTTATTGGTCCTATCCTTGTTTTGTGATTTCAATATGAAATGGTATTTGCCTCGGGGAGTGAGTAGCAGTAATACACGGGTGCTAGTTATGGATACTGACCGCGATGGGAATTGGGAGTTGATGTTTACAACCTACGGGGTCATGCCGCGCTTTATCTATATATATGAGTTACATCTACCGAATTCTTGGTTGGTTGATTCTATCCCGCAGCCGGGCGCGAATTTACTATGGGATGGCGGCGATTTCGACGTTGATGGTCTGTACGACTTAGTACTGCAATTTCACTTTGAAAATCCGCTCGCAGATGGCATCATGGTTTTCGAATCTCCGGACTCTTTTTCTTTTCCCACTCAGGAAGTGTGGCGGGATACAGTATGTCCGCCGCAAGTATTGCCTATTTCTGCCTATGACATTGACCAGGATGACTTGCCAGAACTTGTAGTAAACCGTGCAATTCCATATGGTGACATAGGCATTTACGAAGCAATAGGAGCTGATCACTATCAGCTGATTTTCGCAGATGATCCTGATACGCTTCATTACGATGCACCGGCTGCGACCCATGCTTTTGGAGATTTCGACGAAGACGGTAACGTCGAGTGTGTTTTTGCCGGTGCTGATGATCCGTACTGGATCTACGAGTGCATAGGTAACAATTCATATGTGAAAATAGCTGAAGGTGAACTTCCTACGGGGAATATCCGGGATTGTTTTTCTGTCGCCGATGCCGATGGCGACGGGAAGTTGGAATTCGTGCTAAAAGGTTACCGTGTATCCAATGCACGGATTGAAGCTTATGTCTTCGAGGCCGTTGGAGACAATACGTATGAAGTCATTAAGAATTTTGATCTGGCGGGTGGTAGTGTCTATTACTGGGGAGGTCTTTCTGATGCCGGCGATGTTGATGGCGACAGTGTTCCTGAAATACTCATTGAGGGTTGTCAGACTGTCTACATTGTAAAGGCTGTCGGTAATGACAGCTTTTATGTTTGGGAGACGTTACCCGGTCATGTTGATGGTTCGTGTGTGCGGGTGTTTGATCTTGATGGCAATGGATTGTCCGAAGTCATCATCTCGGGCAACAACGAAACAAGGATTTATGAGTATGAAGTGGGTGTTGCAGAGAATACTCCAAGTGAGATATGGACAATAGGCTTATCTGTTTCGTCTAATCCATTCCGCGACCAGACCATAATCAAGTATTTCATCCAGGATCCTGGACACTGGATGCGAAGTCCAACATTGAGAATATATGATGTTAGTGGACGTTTGATTAGGGCTTTTAGGCTACCACCAAGCAGCGAGAATCAAGAATCAAGTGTCACCTGGTATGGTGATGACGATTACGGTAAGGTAGTCCCGCAAGGCGTATATTT
>JBAUFP010000190.1:0-4018 GCA_049679205.1 bacterium
GTGCAGCGATTCGTAAATAAGCTTTGCGGTTTTGCGACCGATGCCTGGGACTTTGGCGATTTCTGTTTCGCTCGCCTTGCGTAATGCCTCGATGCTGCCGAAGTATTTCAGTATTTCATTTTTGCGCAACTTCCCAATGCCTTTAATCTTATCCAAAACGGATTTTGTTATCTGCTTACCACGAAGTTTACGGTGGTAGCTAATCGCAAAGCGGTGCGCTTCGTCGCGCAACCTTTTGAGCAGATAGAACCCCTTGGCGGTGTGCGGTATTGAAATAACACTGCCGTCTGGATTATACAGTTCATCGCTGCGTTTGGCTAGGGCAAAGGTCGGAATGTCGGTGTCCAGTTCTTTGATGGCACGTAGGGCAGAGCTGAGTTGCCCCTTGCCGCCGTCAATAAGCAAGAGACCTGGTTTACGTTTCCTCTGTTTTAGATCCTTAAGCCGCCGGCTCACGATCTGCCTTATCATGGCGAAATCATCCTGACCAGCGATTCTTCGGATGCGGTATCTGCGGTAATACTGCTTATAAGGTTTACCATCCCTGAATGCTACAGAAGAACCTACCGCGAATTTATTACCCAGATTAGAGACATCGAATCCCTCGATCCAGCGCGGCGGATTGGCCAGGTGTAGTTTTTCCTGTATTTCAATGAGCGCGGGTGAGACCCGCTGCTTTGCTACTCTGGCTGATATTTCACTTTCTGCGTTCTTTCTTGCCCAATCCAGGAGATCTCTGACCGAACCTCTGGGCTTTATCACGATTTGTACTTTAAAGCCCTTACTTTCGAACCATTTCTCTTGAATATCCCAATCATAGGGCATGGCGGCAATGACTATCTGCCGGGGTAAAAATGAGATATGAGTGTAGATCTGCCTGATAAATGCACTCGCGATTTCTTCGTCGCTGCTCTGCGGACTGATCTTGAGGTCGTATATTTCTTTGGAAAGGAGCCGATTCTCGCGGATCCGGAACAAGCACGCCATACAATGGAAACGGGTGCGTGCCGTGCCGATCACGTCGCGGCTGATATTGTCTTCGGTTACGATCTGCTGACGCTGGGATATCTTGCGGATCGCGAATAACTGGTCGCGCAGTATCCTAGCTGCTTCGAAATTCTCATTCTCCGCATGCTGCAACATCTGTTTTTCAATTGTCTTTTCGAGTTCATCCGAACCGCCGCGCAAGAACTTGATTCCCTTGTCGGTAAGATTGTGATATTCGGCTTTGGTGATGCTTTCGGTGCACGGTGCGCTACATTTGCCCAAATAGTACTCGAGACATGGACGTGTGTATTTCTTGGACAGATCCTTGGTGCATGAGACCAGTTTAAAGATACGGCACAGGGCATCGCGGGTTCGGCGCAATGCTTTGGCATTAGTATACGGTCCAAAAATAAGTGAGCCATCTTCCTTCAGGTCGCGCGTAAATAGAATACGCGGGAATGTTTCTTGTACCGTGAACCTGAGATACGGAAATTTCTTGTCATCCTTCAGCCGAATATTGTATTTTGGTTTGTGGAGCTTTATCAGCGATTCTTCGAGGGTCAGGGCTTCGACATCAGAATTGGTGACGATGGTGTCCACATCAATGGCGTGACTTATTAGTGATGAATTCAAATAAGAAGTCAAGCGGTTCTTCAGGTTTGATGCTTTGCCGATATAAATGATTTTGTTTTTTTGATTCTTGAAAAGATATACACCAGGCAAAAGCGGCGCCTGGTCAATTTTCTTTTTCAGTGATTTGTTCATCTTTTGAAGAGTTAATTCTAAGTAAGCGGACTGACAATTTTATTCGCCGTTTCCTTAAGTGAAATGCGATTATCCCTTGACCACACCGATCGGTCTCATGCGGGCGACTTTACGCGATATGCCGGCTCTGTGCACCGCATCTACGACCGTATCAATATCCTTATAGGCCTCAGGCATTTCTTCACGCAGCACCTCATTGCTCGCCGAAAGGACAAAGATACCTTTTTGGGCGAGCTCCTTATCTATGCTCCGCCCCCGGGTTTTGGATAAAGCCTTGGTGCGCGACATGACGCGGCCTGCACCATGACAAGTAGAGCCAAAGGTTTCTTTCATTGCCAGATCAGTGCCGAGCAGTAGATACGAATGCGTGCCCATGTCGCCGGGAATGAGCACGGGCTGACCAATGCTCCTGTATTTATCCGGCACCTCTTCATGTCCGGCGGCAAACGCTCTGGTTGCGCCTTTACGGTGGATGCACAGCTTCTTTGTTTCATCTCCCACTTTGTGGCTTTCGAACTTGGCGATATTATGCGCCACGTCATAGATGAGCTGCATGCCCAGGTCTTCGGCCTTCTTACCGAGTACTGTTTCAAATGATTCCCTTATCCAGTGCATGATGCATTGGCGGTTAGCCCAGGCATAATTTGCCGCACAAGCCATCTGTGCGAAATAGGATTTTCCTTCGGGCGATGTTATGGGCGCGCAGGCCAGCTGGCGGTCGGGAATTTGGATGCCATATTTCTGCGTGGTGCGACCAAGGACCTTCACGTTATCATCGCACACTTGATAACCCAGTCCTCGCGAACCCGTATGAATCATCACAGTTACTTGGCCAACATCATCAATGCCCATGATTCTTGCGGCTTCCCGATCATAGATATCCTCAACAACCTGGATTTCCAGAAAATGGTTGCCCGCGCCGAGGGTGCCGAGTTGAGGCCGTCCTCTTTGCAATGCGCGTTTCGATACCTTGTCCGGGTTTGCACCCGCCAACGCACCGTGCGCTTCAATGTGCTCAATATCCTCTTTCCATCCAAAACCCTTTTTCAGCGCCCACTGGGCACCATTGATTAATACATCTTTGACTTCGTGTTCGTTAATGCGGATCTTGCCTTTTGAACCCACACCTGAAGGTACATTATTGAACATCGTCCGCACCAGAACCTTGATTTTATCTTTAACATCATTGTCCCTAAGATCAGTACGGAGTAACCGAACGCCGCAGTTGATGTCATAGCCAACGCCACCGGGTGATATTATTCCTTTTTCAATATCAAAGGCCGCCACGCCGCCGATCGGGAATCCGTAACCCCAATGTATATCCGGCATCGCCATTGCACATCCGACAATACCCGGCAGGGTAGCAACATTTGCGACCTGCTCGGGTGCGGCATCAGAAGTTATCTGGGGTAGCATTCTTTCTGATGCGTAGATGAGGCCATCGGTCTTCATCCCAGCTTTATAACTGCGCGGAATTTTGTATCGGAAATCGTCGATTTTCTTCAACTCACCTTGCCAAGACATTTACAACCTCCTTCTTCACAAGATTATAGCATATTCCAGTAAATTGTCAATTGTACTGATAACGAAAAAACGTCAATCGTGTTCGTGTTTCGTATTCGTAACTGGATGGTGTGCGAAACACGAACACGAACTACGATGAACGAATACGTTTTTCTGTCAGCTGGGCTTCTCGACGCAGTCGGCTTTGCCTCCTTTGCTCGAAGAGTAATGTTCATTATTGTTTGTGGGTGGAACGACTGTACGAATACGACGTATGATTCATACCAACAGAAAAAGCGTCTATCGTATTCGTATAGCCTAATCGACATTTGGGTTGTTTCACGAGTACGATTTACGATCGACCAATACGTATTGCGTCAATCTGTTCAGCACATTGACTATTGACAACTGAACGTTTGTCAGTATACTTCTATTTTAGAATGCACAATGCAATCCTTGTCCTTGAGGATGGAACAACCTTCAAAGGCAGGGGTTTTTTTATTGACGGAGAGGTTTTTGGCGAGGTAGTCTTCAATACCTCAATGACCGGCTATGAGGAGGCCTTTACTGACCCTTCATATGCCGGTCAAATACTGGTCATGACTTATCCCTTGATCGGTAACTACGGATTCCATAAAAGAAACCGGGAGTCAGATAAGACTCAAATTCGAGGGCTCATTTTGAAAGAGCCCTATTTTTTTCCCAGCAGAGGCATGCGCTTTGGCCGTTTCTTAGCAGGGGCAAATTTATCATGTCTTTATGG
>JBAUFP010000191.1:0-4142 GCA_049679205.1 bacterium
GCTCAGACTCTGATCATGCAGTATGATGTGGACGCCGTGATCTTTAGCGGTGTTGCCGGTGGCATAGATCCGAGCCTCTGTATCGGCGACATCGTGATCTCAGACAATGTTGTGCATCATGATTTTGGACAAATTCTTCCTGATAATTTCATCCCTTTCGATACCATAGGGTTTTTTGCTGATAGCCTGCTGGTTCAGCTCGCACGGCAAGCAGCGGGGAATGCTGTGCTGGAGACAATCCCCGAAGCAATCCGGGGCGAAGAGGATTTGCCAAGAATCAGGGTGGGGAGAGTCGCAACCGGTGATCAGTTCATTTCTAGTGAGGCTAAGAGACTATGGATTGAAGAGACCTTTCATGCCGATTGCGTAGAAATGGAAGGCGCTGCCGTGGCACAGATTTGCGCGGTACATAAGGTGCCTTTTGTTATCATACGCTCGCTCAGTGATTTGGCAAACGAGGAAGCAGAAGTCGATTTTCAGACATTTGTCATCTACGCGGCAAAGAATTCCAGTATGTTGGTCAAGGAGATGTTGAACCTGCTTTCTGTACAGAAGCGAAATTAGCGTTCTTGCATCACTGTAATCTGATTTCTTTATCGTCGTAATCGACTCTTTCGAAGAAAAAACGGAGCCGACGAGAGTTGTCCCATCCTGAAAAATACACTTGGTTTTTTGAATTGACTGATTTTTTTTGGGTTTGTTATCTCTGTAATCTTATTCTTATATCACCGTAATCAATTTTCCCGGAGGGAAAACGGGGCCGACGAGAGTTGAACTCGCGACCTCCTGCGTGACAGGCAGGCGTTCTAACCAGGCTGAACTACGACCCCATCATATTGTTACGCCGACCGATATGTGATACAAGTGGCAGGCGTTCTATTCCCCTTTTTGCAGAGGCAAAAGGGGACTGGACTAAAACTATATGCATTATACACTGATAAGCACATAAGTCAAGATACTAGTTGGGGACAGGCATAACATTTTTTAAAAAAAACGGTGTTCGGGGTCAAATCTTGACCTTTGACAAATATTTTTCTCCCAGGTGCGGTAGTAATACAAATATTCCATAGAATCAAACCAACCGAAATGCGGGAGATGTAGGCTATTATTGTCAATTGTCAAGATTTGACCCCAGAAGCAGAGCACTGGTGCAGAATGTCAAAGATGTTATGCCTGTCCCCATTGGTGTAGGTAAATTGTAGATTTTTATTGACAAATTTAGCAATTTCAGTTATATTTGCTTTGATGTTTTTCATTATTCCAGTAGGCAGCGAAGAAGGAGTCAGGCGACTTCCCTATGTGACGATCGGTTTGATCGTCGTGAATTCGATTATCTGGATAATCACCAGCTTAGTGCTGAGTGGGCAGATAGGGGAATTAGAGCAGCTCGACGAGAGAATGCTGGAGATCGAAACACATTATGCATATCGATTGCTGGAAACAGATCCCAACCTTATGCGGGAAATGGATTACGAGAAGATACGTGAGCGTATTCTGGGTGGAGATATTATCCCGAAAGGCAGCGAAGATTACCGTCAGTGGAATAACCTGTATCAACATTATGAGGAAAAAAGCAGGCATCTTGTATTTGAGAGTTTTGGTTTCAAACCCAGCAAGTTCAATTTGTTCAAGCTTTTTTCCTCCATATTCATCCATGGTAACTTCTTCCATCTGTTGTTCAACATGCTTTTTCTCTGGTTAGTTGGCTGTAACATTGAAGATGATTGGAGCTGGAAGGTATTTTTGGGATTGTATTTGGTTGCCGGGCTTGTTGCCGGGCTGTTTCATGCCATGGCATTTCCAAAAAGCGCGCTTCCGTTGATCGGCGCATCGGGTGCCATTGCGGGAATAATGGGTGCCTTCATGATAAGGCATTATAAGACCAAAGTCAGGTTCGCGTATTTTTTCTGGCTGTTCCTGATAAGACCGTATTTCGGCGTCTTTTCAATTTACGCTGGTATTGCATTGCCGATTTGGTTCATTCAGCAAATAGTCAGTGCCAGCTTGGGTATGGAAGTCGGGACTGCGTATTGGGCGCATATCGGTGGTTTCGTATTCGGGGCAGTGGTTGGCGCTTCTTTTAAGTTTTTTGGAATCGAGCAGAAATACATTGAACCAATGGTCGAAGATAGTTTCGAAAAACTGAAGCTTTCGAGTACAATGAAAGAAGCTAACCGTCTCCTGGACTCGGGCGATACGCGGGCAGCGATTCCCTTTTTGATTGGAGCGGTCCGGGAAGAAGGCCATAATTGTGACGCACCGCTGATTCTTGCCCGGCTGTATTACGAACAAGGAAATCATGATGATGCTTTGACTATGTATAACAAGGCCCTGGACATGGCGCTTAGAATGAGAAATAGCGAGATAGTCACCGCGATACATGAGGAGGTTGCAGAGAAAAAATGGGTGAAGGGTCTTTCTGAAAAGAATATATACACGCTCGCGGATTTCTACGAGAAACTCGGCCGGTATGAGCAGGCCGTGAAGTTATACGGCATGTACATTCAGGTTTACCGCCGGGGGGCGGTGCGACCCAAGGCGATATACCGGGCTCATAAGCTGTTCAAGGATAAGTTACAGGATGATCGTATGGCACAAAATGCATTAGCTTTCCTGCGTCGGGAATACCCGGATTGGATGCCGCAATAGCAGATGCTACAATGAAGGTTAATAACAGATCACGTTACAGGCATCTTTCTTCCACAAAATTCCGGCATCCTGAGTTATTTCTTTCATGCATTGACTTGTCCTCCGACGTCGTATATACTGGACCATGATCGGGGATTACAAGCCACCACCGTTCAACTACTGCGATTACCGCTGTGATCGTTGTGATAAACAAGAGAATTGTCGGGTCTTTAAGGATGACCAGGAACGGCTTCTCGATCACTATCGGAAAGGTGAGGATCCTTATGACCCTAAGATCTTCATGAATGATTTGAAAGAGATTTTTGGCAAGACTGAGAAGATGATTCGAAAAATGGCTAAAGAGCAGGGTGTTGATCTTGACGAGACATCAGATGAAGATATGCCCGAGATAAAACCCGAGGAATACATGATTTATCGACTCGCCTATAGCTATTTCGAGAATGCGAGTGCTCTGGTAAAAATTCTGGAAAAGACCGGCGTCCCGGAAACAATACAACCCGACTTTGATGATTTCGTTTGGTACCACACGCTGATTGCGGCCAAGGCGGGCCGCTTGGTTTCCGGGT
Organism: bacterium; assembly: GCA_049679205.1. Lineage (GTDB taxonomy): Bacteria > Hydrothermota > Tepidihabitantia > SM23-42 > SM23-42 > SM23-42. The sequence continues at coordinate 3,216 of JBAUFP010000191.1, forward strand.
TCATGGATGATTTTCTTGACGAAGAACTTACCAGGGTTGAGGAAGAGGGCACGATAGGTGTGATAAGAAAGGGTATTCAGCTATCAAAGGATGCCCTGGAGAATATGTTGAATGAATTGCCTGATCATTTCTACACAATCGCTGATTTGATGGAAGTATTAAAGCGTGTCGAGAAGCAACTCGAGGTTGATATCCGGCAGAAAGTTTGATTTCCCATTATATTTCGAGAAAAAGACTCAAAGAACCAGTGGTTCGGGCTTGTATGGTTGTCAGTTGTTGTAATATCCATATAATAGATTATGAGCTCTGATGTTATCTTTAGATTGATGGAAAATGTGAGAAAAACCATCGAGCAACATGACATGTTCGATAATGTGAAGAAAGCGTTAATCGCGTTTTCGGCTGGTCCAGATTCGGTTTGCCTGTTGGATGTGCTGCACAGTCAATTTGGCGTGAACATAGAATTCGAGGTCGTGTATGTAAATCATGGATTGCGTTCGAGAAAAGCATTAGCACTCGAGGAAGAAATGACCAAGGAATACGCGGCGCGCTACGGATTAAAGAACGAAATTTTGAGAATCAATGTACGGAAAAAGAAATTGGGCATCGAGGCCGCAGCCAGAGCTTCCCGTCATCGCGTGCTCCTAAAGTATTTGAGGAACATTGATGCGCAGCGGATTGTGCTTGGACACAATCTCGACGATTTCGTCGAAACCTTTTTGCTGAATATCACACGGGGTAGTGGTATGCGCGGTTTTAGATCTATCCCCGCAACACGTTTGCCCTTCGTACGTCCGTTGATCAACGTCAAGAAATCGGACATCCTGCGCTATCTCAAGGCAAAGAAATTAACCTATGCAGTTGACGAGACCAACCTTTCGCCTGCATATCGACGAAATCAGTTGAGGATCAAAGTACTGCCGATAC
>JBAUFP010000192.1:0-2072 GCA_049679205.1 bacterium
GATTTCTTCCGGAAATGGTTTGTACTTTTTACCCGTCCGTAAACCAGCTTCAACATGACCGAATTTGACTCTGTGATAAAAAGCTACCAAAGCTGCAACCAGAACAGTTGTCGTATCTCCTTGAGCCAGAATCCAGTCGGGCTTTGTTTCAAGAACGACTGAATCAAGGCTTGCGAAGAGTCGGGACGTTAGCTGAGACAACGTCTGGTCCGGCCGCATCAAGTTCAAATCATAATCTGGCTTTATATCAAAGAGACCAAGGACCTGATCTAACATTTCTCGATGTTGGCCGGTCACACAAACCATTGGGTGAACACTGCCTTGCGATCGGCGTAGTTCGCGCACCACCGGCGCCATCTTTATAGCCTCTGGCCGAGTGCCTATTACGATAAGTACCGTTATCATAATTATTTCAACAGGTGCATCTGGATTATTTTCCCCGTCGCTGATGCGCTGACTTAAGAGCAGTTTCTAGCGCATGAGCCCGGGCGCGCCAGGTGTTTGCATTCGCCTCGTCTCTGAGCGTCTTTAGATAGTCAGAATCTACTTTTAAGCTTAAAGCTTTGTTTAGTTGATTAACAAAAGCTTCCGAGTCGTTAGCGAAAAGAACCCCATCATATTTCTGAATTTCCCTCATTGGGGTTGCTACAATAGGCTTACCGGCTGCCATGTACTCAAAAAGTTTCACTGGGCTACAAGCATGAGTTATTTCGTTTAGCTTGAACGGGATAATGGCAATATCGAAATGATAACTATAATGTAACAGGTCCTCATATCTCTTTGGTCCTAGATAATAAAGGTTAGGAAAATTCGACTGGAAGGTTTCAACGATCTCTAACTCCTCCGAACTTTGCATAGGCCCGATAAGAACGAATGCCCAGTCTCTCATAACCGATATAACTTCCTCAAGCAGTGCCCAATCCATCCATTCTGCTATTGTACCGTAATATCCAACGACGACTTCAGCATTTCGTACCTCTTTCATATCATCTGGAACATCGAGATATCCATCAGTAAGCCAATCCTCAGTTCGTACAGCGTTTGGAATCAGCAATATATCCGGTCGTTCTTCTATCAACTGTTTGTACAAGTCATCTGCGGTCACGACGACTACATCTGCGCCCTGAATCCACTTGTGATGGATGTCATTCCAAGCTGCATTAGAATTGGGGAAGATCGCATGATCATCCATTATCTCGTAAATGACAGAACTGAGGATGGCCTGGGGAAGCCACTCATATTGATAAGGCCAGTGTAAGACAAGTGTGTCAGGTGTCGCTCTAGACAAGCATTCTTGGAGCAAGTGCGAAGGGCATCGCAACAAAGTCAATCCAGGAGCCAATTTGCATAGAAGAGCAACCTCGCTTGATTCATTGATATCAGAAAACACTTTGGGATCTAATCGTTCCCATAGTTCACAGTAAATAATTTCAAATCCAATCTCAGCCAGTGCCCGGGCCATCTGTTGAGGCCGCTGGAAATTACTTGCTTGCCAGGGTACAGTGGGCATAAAAAAGATCGTATGCCCATTGACAGAGCGCATATATTCTGTATATACGTTTAATAGTCTAGGTTTCTGGTTAGGTGGAAAAGGAACAGATGGACTTCTCCACCGATATAAGATATTAAAACGGATACTATACGGGAGGAAACGAAACAATTTCTGCGCCGAACTACGTATTCTTCCAATGAGCATGTTATTTACTACGACCGACTTTCGATTGTTTTTTACAGAATTGTCGCCTTCAGGATATTAAGAGCTGTTCGAATAATTTTTTCCTCTTAGAACCATTCTTTCCATATCAGAAACGCTACTCTAACCATCCATGAAAAGAAAGTCTAGGCATTTTGCATCATAAAAATTAACCCAAAGATAGATCTTATGCCATAATTGCTTAACCGTTTATTATCGAAGGAGTAAGTGTAAAAAAGAATACGCCATTGGCAAAAACGCAAAGTGATAGAAAACATCAACGAGTGAAAAAACACCATGAATAAGTTTATCGTTGTTACTACAATCAATAAGCCCTCAAAAGCAATCAATGCATTCGCTAAGATTTCAGACTGGCAAC
>JBAUFP010000193.1:0-6724 GCA_049679205.1 bacterium
ACTTTGGGGAGGGGGGTCCAAAAGGGGGGTTATAATTAGCATAGGAGGTGTCTTATTGGACCTCCCTCCTGATATCTGTTAAGTAGTATATTTCTCGAAATCTTGTGCAATTATAACGATATCTGTGATTTTGTCAACACTGATGTCGATAAGTTTTCGAATATTGAAAACACGGATTAGGGAGATATTACTTTGCCTTAGTTACGAGATTCACCCGGGTGATGCTGGGACCTAATACCTTAGCAGCACACCGCCCCACGTGAACCCAGCACCAAAGGCAAGCATCAATATCAAACTGGTTTCACTGACGCGTCCTTCGCGTACAGCTTGATCCAGGGCAATGGGAATTGAGGCAGCTGAGGTATTGCCATGCTTGTCAAGGTTGACCAGCACTTTTTCCATGGGGATATGCAACCTTTTGGCACTGGCTTCGATGATTCGAATATTAGCCTGGTGCGGTATCAAGAGATCGATCTCCGAGCCATGGATACCAGCCTTTTTCAAAGTCTTGACCGCCGCTTCCGCCATGGCACGCACTGCCAGTTTGAACACTTCATTACCCTGCATCTTGATATAATGCAGTCGTTGGTCCACAGAATCATGACTGGCCGGAATCCGTGTGCCACCGGCTGGTTGATACAGTGGCTCCCAGGAAGACCCGTCAGCGGCAAAATAAGATGAGATTATGCCGTGTTCGTTTTCTGATTTCTTGAGTACGACTGCTCCCGCACCATCGCCAAAAAGCACGCAGCTACTGCGGTCTTGGTAATCGGTTATCCTGGTTAGCGTATCCGCGCCGATAACCAGAATGTTGTCATAACCATTCATGACAAAACTCTCGGCAACGGCGAGTGCATAAAGAAAACCTGTACAACCGGCAGAGATATCAAATGAAATCACGCGTGGTGCGCCGATTTGTGCTTGCACAAGGCAGGCGGTTGATGGAAAGAGCATATCTGGGGTAGCGGTGGCGACAATGATCGCCTCAATATCCTTGGGCTTGATCCTGGCCGATTGAAGGGCACGTTTCCCGGCGATCAGAGCAAGATCGCTGGTTGCCTGGTCGTCGGCGGCAACGTGTCTTTCCTCAATCCCGGACCGGGTTCTGATCCACTCATCTGAAGTGTCAACCATTTTTTCGAAATCAAAATTGGTGAGGATCTTATCTGGCACATAGCTGCCGATGCCGGCAATCGCAGCCTTCATTGGGTTATCCTCTTGCGTATTTCTTCAACGATATTGTGCTCGGCGCAAGTTTTCGCAAGTCTTATTGCGTTCTTTAGTGCCTGAGGCGTGGAACGCCCGTGACACACGATGACGATGCCATTGACCCCCATGAGAATACCTCCGCCATACTCTTCATAGTTGAATTTTGCCTTCAGGTTCTGCACCGCAGGCTTGACCAAGAATTGACCGAACTTGCGTCGCATCACCGCGTCAACGCTTTCTCGCAACATGTGCCATATGATGTCGATCATGCCTTCAGAGAATTTCAATACGACATTACCCGTAAAGCCGTCGCATACGACCACATCGGCAAATCCTTTCATTATGTCGTTGCCTTCGATGTTGCCAATGAAGTTGAGACCGCTTGTTTGAAGATTTTGGTAGGCTTTCTGCCTTACTTCGTCCCCCTTTGCGCTCTCCGCACCAATGTTTAAGATTGCGACGCGGGGATTTTTTTTGTTGAAAACGAATTCAGCGAATGCCGAGCCCATCAACCCGTAATTGAAGTAATCGATTGTTTTCGGGTGAATATTGGCGCCAACATCGATCATCACCGAATATCCTGACTCGGTTGGCACGGTTATGGCAAGACCGGCCTTGGATACACCTTCGATCATTCTTAGATTTATCATACTGAAACCAAGGATTGCGCCCGTGTTGCCAGCGCTCACGATTGCGTCAACCTTCTTGTTTTTCAGCATATCGATGAGAATGCCTAGCGACGAGTTTCTCTTCTGGCGTACCGCAACCGCTGGGAATTCATGCATACCGACGACTTCATTGGCGAGTATAAAATCAAAACCGAGATTCTTGACATCATTTTCGTAATCGCCTTTACCAACAACTAGGAGATCGCACACCGGATCTTCTTTGACTAATTCCAAGGCGTGCAATTCGTTTATTGGAGCGCTGTCAGAACCCATCAAATCGAAGCCGACTATCAACCTTTCTCCTTTTCTTCTTTGGGTGCGATCACGAGTTTGTCCTTGTAGGTTCCGCAGTTCGGACAAACACGATGCGGTAGTTTTGGACTATGGCATTTTGGGCATTCGATATATTTTTTGACCGTTACTTTTTTCTGGGAACGCCGCTTATTCTTTCTGGCGTGTGAATGTCTTCTTTTTGGCAGAGCCATCTAACCTCCTACTACAGATATGTTTAGTGATTGTGATCCTAGTTTGCTCATGTCACTCTTGATCTTGGCGTAGCCGAACACTTGCACTGATTATTTCTGAGGATAGAGATCAATGGCGGCAAACCAATTATTGAGATTCTCGATACGCTTGCGTTTGTCATCGGGTAGTCTGAACGGCCGTCCGCGGCAGTCCAGTGCAATACCCAGGGTGCCGCCCGGCACGGTCGTTTCGACGACCTTGCCCCGTCCGTCACCAACATCAAATCCCTTTTCCGGATGCAGACTGATCTTTGCTTCTTCATTAACGCCTAATGGGATCATCTTGATTTCACCGTACTTGGCTCGGTGTTCTTCTGCTTTCCCGTCTGCGTATTCGATTTCTAGCTTCAAGACATTGGCATTTTCTTTGCCCTCACCAACCGGTGCGATACAGGTGCCAAGTGGAATCAGGCAGTCTTTGTTGAACACTTCGGTTGCGGATTTCTCGTGCACCGTGGATAATACGCCTAGGTGTGGCATCATGAAGATGGAATCGACTGCCAACCTGGTTATGCCTTCCGGCAGGAAGGCATCGATGAGCATTAATGCTGCCTGATTACGACGGGGCGCGTGAGATAGTATGCCCCCTGAACCAATGAGCAGATTAAGCCCCATTAAATCAATCAGAGTCTCGCCGGTCATAGACTGGCTGAACGCATCCGATATTGTTCTTTCCTGCTGAATCCCTTTCAGTCCGACCGCCATCGATTTGTGCTGTTCAAACGCCAATCTCAGCGCCTCTCGAGCAATCGCCTGTTCGATTTTCAGATCTTCGAGAGTATGGGGAATCGTGGTCGGTCGTATCATTTTGTTCCTTATACGATTTCTTAGGTCGCGCTCGTCGATCTCCATCGGCAGCCAGCGAATAATGTTTTCAATACCACTCTCGGCTAAGACATTACTGATTGAATAAGACATGCCGAGATTTGCGCTGACCGTTCGATTGAATATTTCCTGGAATACGGAAAAAACATCGGTCGTGGCGCCTCCGATATCAACACCAATCACGGAGATCTTTTCTTTCTTGGCCACGGTTTCCACGAGTAACCCGACCGCACCCGGCGTCGGCATGATCGGTACGTCAGTCATCCCCATTAATTCCTTGTAGCCAGGAGCGTGGGCCATAACATGTTCCATGAATTGATCGTGGATCTTCTGCCGGGCTGGATTCAAGTTTTCCCGTTCGAGCACCGGGCGGAGATTTTCAACGACGACCAAGGCTGTATTTTCCTCTAGCGTTTTCAGGATCATTTCACGTGCGTCCTTGTTGCCCGCATAGATAACCGGTAGCTGGTAACCGACGCCAAATCGTGGTCTTGGATCAGCCGCTTTTATCAATTCGGCCAGCTCTACGACATGGGAAACAGTACCGCCGTCAATACCACCGGAGAGTAGAATCATGTCGGGTCTGAGGTTTCTTATGCGCTCGATCTTTTCATGGGGCAGCCGGCCGTCATTGGAGGCAATGACATCCATCACAATTGCACCGGCCCCTAAGGCCGCGCGCGCCGCACTTTCCGCGGTCATAGTAAGGACGACGCCAGCAACCATCATCTGTAGTCCACCGCCGGCCGAGGAGGTTGAGACGTAGAAATCCACGCCTTCACCGTTTTTCACCTGTTTGATTATATCTTCACCGTCGAGGATCTTGATCTTGGAGAGTTCTTCTACTTCCATCACCGAATTAAGCATACCCTTGGTCACATCCTCGAAAGGCGCTTCAACCGTGGTCGGAGCTTCACCGCGTACGATCAATCGGTATTCATCACCTCTTTTTTCGATCAAAATTGCTTTGGTCGTGGTGCTACCACAATCAGTTGCGAGAATTCTTGTCGGTTCTTTTTTTATCATCCCTTTCCTCCTCAAGGCGCTCTATTTCGCATATCAACGCCTCAATATTCTTACGGTCTTCCAACATCGCCGCGATTTCTTCGTATTCGCGAAAAGAGAATAGCGCACGATAGAAAGGTTGCATGAATATGAGAAATTGGTTACCTAAAAAAGATAATGGCTTTGATGATTCCAGAAAGATGATCGCTACCGGCGAGAGGCGGTAGTCAATAACCTTCTGGGCTATTTTGTTGATGAGAAACTTCTTACGTTCTTCAGTGACCTCGAATTCTATGTTTTCCATCTTACCTTTAGTTCTTTGATTGCCTTGACCTCATCAAGCCGGCGTACCGGCGTATTACAGGGAGCGTTCTTCAATAGATCCGGGTTATCACTTGCCTCCTGGAGAATCTTTTTCATCGCTTCAATGAAGGCGTCCAGCGTTTCCTTTGATTCACTATCAGTCGGTTCAATCATTAGTGCTTCGCTGACAATCAGGGGGAAGTAAATGGTCGGTGCGTGCAGTCCGTAATCCAGAAGCCTCTTGGCAACGTCGAGCGTTCTTAACCCGGACGCTTTGAGTTTCTTCCCGGACAAGACACCTTCGTGCATACAGTAGTCAGGATAGGGTAGGGAGTAGTGGTCTTTCAGCGATTGGATAAGGTAGTTTGCATTGAGGATTGCCGATTTTGATATCGATCTCAGGCCGTCCCGCCCCACAATTCTCAGGAATGTATAGGCCTTGACCATCACCAGGAAATTACCGTAGTATGTTTGTACCTTGCCGATGGAATCGGGTCGATCCAGATCAAAGTAGTACGTTCCATTCCTTTGCGCTACGACTGGTATTGGTAGAAAAGGTGCGAGCGATTTTGTGACGGCTACAGGTCCTGAGCCAGGGCCACCGCCGCCGTGCGGTGTGGAGAATGTTTTGTGCAGGTTGAAGTGAACCGCATCAAAGCCGAGGTCCCCAGGCCGGGCAATGCCGAGCAGGGCGTTGAGATTGGCACCATCCAAGTACACTAGTCCACCTTTGCCGTGTACAATATTGGTGATTTGCTTGACGCTTTTCTCGAATAATCCGAGGGTATTTGGATTGGTCAACATTAACCCGGCAACGTCTGTGGTCATCAAGTCCTTCAATTTTGCGACATCAACGAGGCCACGGCTATCCGAGGGTAGGGTAAGTGGTTTAAAGCCCGATAAGTTGACACTAGCTGGATTCGTACCGTGCGCGGAATCGGGCACGAGAATGTGTTGCCTCGATTCTTCTTTCATGTTGAAATGCGCCTTGAACATGCTGATTGCGGTAAATTCCCCTTGAGCTCCGGCCGCGGGCTGCAGCGTAATAGCATCCAGATTGACAATTGCTTTTAGATACTCACCGAGTTCGTACATTAGTTGGAGAGCGCCTGGTATCGTGTCGTCTGTTTGAAACGGGTGTATTTTGGCGAAGCCAGAAAGCCGTGCAGTTTCCTCGTTTATCTTTGGGTTATACTTCATAGTGCAGGAACCGAGCGGATAGAAGTTCTTGTCGACATGATGATTCATGGTCGAGAGATTGATAAAGTGACGGATGATTTGAGGTTCGCTGATCTCTGGCAAAAGAGCATCGGATTTCCGCACGTAACCCTCGGGGAGTTTGTGCAACAGGGTGTCCGTTTTCGGGAGTGAATAGCCCTTCCGGCCGGCCTTGGATCTCTCAATAACTAGTTCCATGGCTATGTTTTTCCGTGAACCCGCATAAATTTCGCGAATGACCGGTCATATGTAGACTCAGCCTCGTCAGGAAAACAACATGCCGGAAGTTGCTGCATGTTCAGGTGATAACTAAGACAATCACAACACTTGCCTTTTCTCGAACATGGTTCATAACTGCAGTTGCAATTCTTCAGATTGTCCTTTGCTTCACATTCCATCGCCAATTATATCAAAAAAGGACCTAATGTCAACTGGACAGAGGCGAATACCCAACATACTTTTCCCGAGGTTGACACAAGGCTGGACATAAGTAGAATTGGCTGGAGTAGTCGCTCGAAGGTTTTGAAGGGATTACTGAAAATCTGTACGGTGCGCAACAGGAAATAACATACTTGAAGAATTAGGAGGTTAAATGTGCTGATACTGCACTATGTTTCGCTTATAATAGGGATAATCGGTATTGTCATCGTTTGCTGGGGTGTTTTGCTCGGACTTCTCGATTTCATACATATCGAATATGATCGTCTCCGGGGTACCAACATACGCAACCGCCGCTATCTACTCAGACATCATCTCGGCTCGTATCTGCTTTTGGGTCTTGAATTTCTGATCGCGGCGGATGTGGTTAGAACGATAATAAAGCCAACGCTCATGGAATTGGCAATACTCGGCTCGATTATTGCTATAAGAACCGCAATCAGTTTCTTCCTAAACATGGAAATGAAGCATCCACACTACCGGATCGACAACGAAGCAGAGCTATCATGAGGACACTTATGTGGCATGCTGGTC
>JBAUFP010000194.1:0-6543 GCA_049679205.1 bacterium
TCTCCTGCTTTCCTTAAACCGTATTTCGCGGCAATTGGTCCGATCAGTTCATATATTACCGTCGTCGCGGTGATGGTGGTAAATATAATCCCGCCGTACTCGGGGTATAACGCTTTGGCGCTCAGCGCAACGCCCAGTGCTACACCAGCCTGTGGCACCAATCCCCAACCCAGATAATTACCTATGTTAGAACCCGCATTGGAAATCAGGGCACCCAGTTTGACACCGGCAAACTTTCCGACAACCCGAAACACCATATACAATACACCCATAACGCCAATATTCGGGATCATGCTAATTTCTAGATTCGCACCCACCAATACAAAGAAACCGAGAAAAAGGATCATATCGACCTGTCTTAACGTTTCGAAGTATAGTTCACTATTCTTGGCAACATTTGCAACGATGATACCAAGGGCGATATTCGTCAGTAATGGTGACAATCTGAGACGCATTGATAAACCAACCGCCAGGAAAACAAACCCGACAATAATGACCAATACCTCCTCACGGTTTACTATAAAGCGGACAAGGAAATAGAGCAAAAGAGCCAACACGCCACCCAGTATTAACGCGGCGAATATCTCGAGAAATGCTTCCATTACTACATTGACATTGAATACACCAACATTCAGCGCATTCGCCGTCGCAATCGCCAGAGCTGAGAAAACAAGGCACCAGGCATCATCTATGGCAACAACCCTCATCAACATTTCGGTGACTGGCCCATTTGCGCGATATTCCCGAATGACCATCACGGTCGCCGCAGGTGCAGTCGCCGCGGCAGCGGCACCCAGAACAAGCGCCGGATGAATCGGCATTTGCCTGGCTAAGAAATACAATATCATGACCAAGGTCACGAGCAACCAGGCACATCCTGCTTCCAAAATGGAAATCCACAACACCGGGCTCCCGGCTTTTCTCATGCTGTCTATCCTGAAATTAGAACCCAGCGCAAAAGCAATCATTCCTAATACGAAGTTGGAGATTAAATCAGAAACCCCCATAACCTTGACCGGTATTATGTTCAAAAGGTGGGGGCCGATAAGGATGCCGATTAATAGATAGGAGGTAACTGCAGGAAAATTAATCCTACGCAGGAGTTTTGCCCCAACGTAGCCACAGACAATAATTAAGGCAAAACCTAATATACTATTCAGTTGATGCGATCTCCCCAGCTTTCATGAGACTAAATTTAGTAAGGATTGGTCCAACCAACTCAAATACAACTGATGTTGCGGCGATTATGGTAAAAATGTAGTTACCCAGATCAGGAAATGTTGTCTTGGCCACTAACCCAACACCCAACGCAACACCCGCTTGCGGTGTCAGGCTCAGACCCAACCAGTCCTCAGCAGATTTCGGTGCACCGCTGATCTTTGCCCCCAACTTCGCACCAAAGACCTTGCCGATTGTCCGGAATACTACGTATAGAATACCCGCGATACCCATTTTGTAGAGTATGCCAAAATCGAGATGGGCACCGGACAGAATGAAGAAAGCGAGATATAGCGGAGTGTCCACAGAACGTAGTACTTCAAAGAATTTGTAATTTTCCCGAGCCATGTTGACCATGACGAGGCCCATCATCATCGCCGATAGGAGGACCGAAACCTCAAGTGCAATTGACAAGCCGACATTGAACAGTAGCAGACCCAATGTGTATATCAGCAGCTCTTCCCTTGTTCGCACAAACTTGCTCAGCTGTGACGAAACGTAGCCTAATGCACCACCGAGCAGAAGCGCCCCAAATATTTCACCCAATCCCGCGAATATTATCGACATTTCAAAAACCTCAGCGCGCATTGCATTTCCTATGGCAATTGCCATCGCGGCAAAAATCAAACACCACGCGTCATCAATCGCAACTACCTTGAGCAAGAGTTCGGTTAGCAGACCGCTCGCTCGGTATTCTCTGATTACCAGTACTGTAGCAGCCGGGGCAGTCGCCGAAGCAGCCGCACCCAGCACGATAGCCGGATAGATGGGCAATTTAATCGTAATGAAATAAATAATCAATGCAGCGGAGACAAGAACCCACGCACCGAGCGCGGCGACAACGGAGATCCACATGACTTGCTTCACACCCTGGCGCATTTTATCAAAACGAAAATTCTCGCCGAGACTAAAAGCAATCAAGCCTAGCACCAAATTGGAGAAGAATTCTGACGCCGTGAAAATTTCTACGGTGACCAAATTCAACAATTGGGGGCCGATAAGGATGCCGACGATCAGAAAGGCGGTGACACTTGGAAGGCGGACAAGTTTCAGCAGGCGCGCGCCGACAAACCCTAATAACAGAATCAATCCGGCGCTGAGCAGACTATTCACTTTTTAAGATATCGTGCTCTTTGAATATATAGACAAGAATGTCGAGCAAGGATAGTACGCCCACCAATTTCTTGTCTGATACAACCGGGAGTGTCTCGACGTTGTGCAGTCTCATGATCCGGCGCGCCTCGCGTACGGTCTTGTCTTCTTGAATCGAAACGAAACTAGTATTGATGATATCGGCGACCAGTATGAGTGTACCCATCTCGGGGGAAAGCTCCAGATTCAAATCTTCGTCATCAACCTTTTCAACAAAAGGCATGCGCTCCACGATCTCGCTGACTGATTTGGAAAAAGGCCGGAAAATATTCAGAATTCCGCGATAATTGACTATTCCTAAAAGGGTGCTATCATCATCAATAACCGGGAGCATGTAGTGATTTGTCTTACGCATGAATTCAATCAGCTGATGCAGATTAGTTGACGGCTTGACGGTGGGCGCATCCCGCCTCATTATTGCTGCGACTGACAGCTTTTCTATATTCATAAGTTGATTATATTAAGAAAATGGAAGGATGCAATACCGAATCGGTCACTATGAATGATATATCTAAACGTACCGGCGACTTGCTTCATGACAGGACAACCTTGTTACGTCCCGTAAGCTTGCCTTCGTACATGGCCCGGTCTGCCTTGCCGATCAATTCATCCCGGCTTTTGGCATCATTTGGATAAGTCGCCACACCCAGGGTAACGGTGATGTTGAATTTCTTGTTACCAAAAGCGTAGAAGGGTTCACGGCCAATCTCCTTTCTTATGCGTTCAGCAATGATTGACGCGGTCTTTTTATCGGTATTTGGAAGCAGCACAATATACTCGTCGCCCCCGTAGCGAATGATTACATCATTCTTACGGATTACCCGGGTCATTCTTTCCCCAACGATCTTAAGCGTTTCGCTGCCCACCAGATGGCCAAAATTGTCATCCACCAACTTAAAGAAATCAATGTCGAGAAACACGAGCGAGATGACGCCGCGTGTTTCTTTTCTCTCGAGCAAGAAATTGTCTAGAAACTGATTACAGTATCGTGTATTGTAGAGCTGCGTCAGGTCATCGATCTGGCTCGCTTCTTCCATCTTACGATACATCTGCGCCTTCTCGAGCGCAATTGTCAGATGGGCGACAACATTTTCAAAAATTTCATAATCATCCTGGGTGAACTGATCACCTCCGATTTTGTTGACAACCTCAACGACTCCGATAATTCGATCCCGGCTCCTCATCGGTACGCATAGTACTGATTTAGTCGTGAATCTAGTTTTTTTGTCGACCCCGGAATAGAATCTTGGATCTTTGGCTACATCAGGAACAATCAGGGATTTACCGTAACGCGCCACCCAGCCCGCAACACCTTGCCCGATCTTCAATCTCATACCCAAAAGTTTCTTGCCGGCCTTTCCTGAAGCCGCCTCAAAGACGAGTTCATTTGTTCTCGCGTCGGCAAGTAAGACAGACCAACCTTCCGCCCTTATCAGGTCGGCAGCTTTCTCCATGATCGTATTGAGTATCTCTTTTGGTTTCAACGAAGAATTGATTGCCTGGACAACCTCATTCAAGGTCTGTAGTACCTGGACCTTTCGCCTCAGAGATAATACGGTCTGCCTGTTGCAGATAATTTCGTTTCTTCTCCTAATTGCTTTATCGATTATTTTTTGCAGAAAATCACGCCGGTAGGGACGGAGCAGCAGACCAGCAATACCTGCGAAGATCGCCCGCTCATAGTTCATGATCAAATCGCGATCGGCAACCACAATGATCGGTACTTCATCATATTGCTTCCGAAACTGATCCAGCATTGCCAACGCGGTTTCGTCAAGAATTATGATATCGAATTTCTTCTTACGGAGGGTCTTCCTCAATTCATTTACACTCGTAACCGTTGTATTACTCAATCCCACTTCCCGGAGATTTCTCGAGAGGGTACTGAGTCTCAGGCGGTCAGGATCGTATACTATTACTTCCATTAAAGAGTTAAGACTTCGTAGAGCATCTTAATTCTTTTCTTATCATCGTCGTAAAAGTTGCCGTGTTCGTCCAGATAAAAATTATCGACCCGCGCATCCATTATTGCTTTGCTCTTATTCAACTCACCCAGGACATGAACGCCTTTGGGCAAGATGGAAACCTTGAGATCTGAGAGAAGGTAGCCATGTGTTGTCCGACGCAACTCGTCTAGAATTTTGCAGTATTGTTCGAAATCTTTCTTGTCAATCGGATATTCGAAGTTCTCGACATTGCTTATGAGATTAACCAATGTCGGAAGATCGCAAATAACAACTGAACGCCCAGGCTGCCTCTCCCTTGAATACAGATTAGCATCCGACAAAACTGGTCCGACCAGATCGGGATCACCGTAGGAATTTGTCGCAAATATTACATCCCGATCCGGCACCCCGGAAGCTATGCCCACCCCAATCCGAAAGAGACTCTTGAACTCCGGAGGCAGCAAGGCGTACGTGATGCCATCGAGTTCTAGAGTACGCTCGGCAACGTCGGCAAACCACTCTCGATAGTGTACGAAATTTGCCCGGACGAACTCTTCAGCTCGCCGCACCATATCGCGGGCACACAATATCGCGCGGCGCGCGGCATCCGTCGCCGGGATGATATCCAGTTCACCCCCCGAACATATGGAATAACGAAGCTGCGTGCCCTTTCCAGTTACCGATTCGGTATAAAGATAGTCGTAAAGCGAGGCCGAATTCTCAGAGAACCAAACCAGCCCGCCATCCCCGGTGTCTTTGAGTAAAAACCCGTCATATTTCTTCACGACCTGGGCCATTTCCTTGGCAAACTTGTACTTTATCCTTTGCTCCTTCGTCGCATCATTCAACTTAACACCCATATAGGAAGAACCTCTTATGTCATAAACCAAAATCGTAACGCACTTACGGTATCGCGTAACATAATCAACGATCTCACGCGGAGTCTCGGCACCCTTTTCCTTAGGCTGTAGTATATTCTGCCCGCTCAGGAAAACGGTCCTTAGGTTCGCCTGATCCATTGACAACCGCGGCGACTCATTATCGGCCGGTGGCAGGCAACTAACCAAGTTGAGAAAGGACTGACCAACATATTCCGGAATTATTGTACGCTTCATGAAAGCATTGTACGTATCGATCAATGCATCGATATCCAGATCAACGGAAATCAGGCCGCGCTTCTCGAATTTCTTAAGCAACGATACGCTTCGACTCTTCTTACGGTAGATGTCCTCCAGCTCCTGGGTAAGTGTTTTTACGAAAATCTTGTTTTCATCTTTATTTAGGGGACCGAATTTATACATGTACATATATTCGTCATATATTTCGCAAACCGGTTTGGTTACATCTATGGTTCTTTTTTCTGCATAGTGCTTCAGCCCTTCTTCCTGGCCGAGATCGTCAATAATTCTTTTCCGTTTTCTTTGATAATCTTTCAGGTGGTAGATATTGCCCAGGAATAATCTATCCAACCTGGAAAACAGATTCGACACCTTCTGCGTAATGGTATTCGTATCAGCACCTTGCATCACATCATTCTCGATTATCGCATGCAAGCCTTCGTTGGTTTCAACATAAAGGCTTTCCAGCTGTTCACGGATGCGGGTCGAATAGAGATCAATATTCTTGAGCTCCTCCTCCATCTTGCTTTTCATATCACGCACAAGGCCGGACAGCTTCTTCAGCAACTTGGTCAATGAGGCAGATGATAGATAGTTGAGAAAAATTGGAGATATCTTCTCGACCGCTTCTTGCAGGCTAGAAAATCCCAGACGCTCGACATCTGACAATAAATCGGGCAACAACATTTCAACCCGTGCAGCAACTATGCTCTTGTGTATCACGAGAAAAATATCCGGCGCGAGTGACCCCTGACGTAACTCTTTATTGTATTCATTTATGTGCTTGCGATCGGTGGCCTGCTCAATCATGTCGGTAATTTCCTTAGGACATTTCGCGACTAGCGTATCCGGAACTGGTAACCCTTTACGCTTGTGCCCTATGAAGAGAGGCAGTTCATAACCTTCGTATTCGGTCTGCTTGGCGCCCAGATAAATGATAAAGTTCTTTCTGTTTTCGAATACTTTTATTGCATCTTTGGCAATTCCCAGACATGACAGACCTTGTTCGACGGCAACAAGATTCTCTTTGTATCTGTTCTCACTCATAAACCTTTTTCTGATCAAGCTGAAATAGTTGCTTTTTTCTTCAACACACTCCTGTATGCTAC
>JBAUFP010000195.1:0-14541 GCA_049679205.1 bacterium
CAAGACCAACCGTGGAGATTGTAGTATGCCGACGGCCAATCGCAAGCCCGATGGGAGAATTCATGATTTCGAGCGTTCTGAAAACCTCCTCAGTATTAAGAAAGGGCTCACCCATACCCATGAAAACGACATTGGTGCATTTTTCCTCTACGGATTCTTGAATCAGTTGCACCTGATCGCAGATCTCGTAGGCAAGAAGATTACGCTTGAATCCCAACAAGGCTGTGGCGCAGAACTTACAGCCCAGTGGACACCCTACCTGGCATGACACACAAATCGTCCGGCGCCTCTTTTCACGTATGAACACCGATTCAATCAGTTCGCCATCCTCCATTTGGATCAGATACTTCTGCGCGCCTTTGCCCTCGTGACGGATTCCAACGGCATCGGACCCTTTTATAGTATAGGTACGGCCTAAATAATCTCTCCACCGCTTAGAAATATCAGTCATTTCCGAGAAACTTCGTGCGCCTTTCTGCCAGATCCACTTGAAGATCTGCTCCGCACGATATCCATCGAGACCTAGGTCACTCATGATTTCTTTCGCTTCGGACAGCGAATGACGCTTGAAGTTCTCAGGCACGGTAGATTATAATCATGGAGCGCCCATTATCAACGCTCGTGATGATACTAAATCTTGACGTTTATCGATATTTGCTTATAATAATTTTAATGAATAGGCTTAAGCCATAACGCACAACGGGAGAAAACTGGATTCTATCTATGAAAAAATGTACTTTCTGTAATCACCCTGGTAATCCAGATTACGCATTATATTGCACACACTGCGGCGTTCAATTAAAGCCGGACAAGAAAGTAACCGTCGAATCTGAACGCCTTCGGCTTCTGGGTGGCGAATTGAGGCTACTCACGGTCTTTTTCGTCAACCTTATCGGAATCGAAAAGCTCATAAAGAAGGACACCTACACAACGACCAAAAACTATATCCAGGACTTCTTCATGAGCATCGAGGATATCGTTCAAAGCTTCGATGGCACTTCCAACCGCATCATTCCGGATTTCCGGCTTTTGGGCATCTTCGGCGCACCGCATGCCCATTATGACGACCCACTCAGGGCGCTACGTTGCGTCAGCCGCATCAAGGAATGGTGGTTGAAGGGCAAGAAAGAATCAAAATCACTGCGTGATGTTGAGATAAGAATCGGTTTGAACACGGGGCGTGCATTCTTTGGCTTCGTGCTCAAGGAATCACCCTTTCTAACCGTGATCGGAGATACCATCAACACCGCAGCCCGGCTCACGGAAATAAGCCAGCATAACGAAATATTGATGACGAAGACAACGTATAATTCAGTCTTGCGGTATGTTGATGCCGAACACATTGGCGAGCAAACAGTAAAGGGTAAGAAGACAAAGGTCGATATCTACCGGTTGAATAGGTTAAGGACCGCGCCCAGAAAGACCGAACCCGAGCGTATGCCTCTTTTTGGCCGGGAAACAGAGTTGAGAAAACTTCTTGACCTCACTCAAAAGGCCACATCTGGTCAGGCGGTTCAGTGTATCATAAACGGCCAAATGGGCACTGGTAAAACGAGGCTTAAGGAGGAATTAGCAGCACGTTTGGGCAAGAGCGATGAAATCCGCTGTTTTGAAACTAACTGCTCGGTTGATGTTCAATCTCCCTATTCACCATTCAAAGTATTACTCGGAGACTTTCTTCAGCTACGCGAGCCAGACACTCCTGAAATCATGACAAAACGGATCGAAGAAATGCTCGCTAACAGAAATCTCAAGCCCACGGTAGCAAAGGGCATTAAGCATATACTACTAACCGATCTTGACCGGCTGCGCAGCGAAGAAGTGCGGATGATTAACGAAGAAATCTATTCTTCGATACTGCATCTCATACGTCATGAGTGCCGTCAAAAACCCATGGTCCTGATCTTCGAGGATTTTGGTCAAGCAGACGTGACGTCCATGGAGTTAGTCACCTATCTAATTTCCGAACTCGAAAATGAACCGGTTATGTTCTTATTATTGAATGCTTCGAAGAGTTATCTCGACACGATATCAGCCAATCTGGAGGAAATCGAACTCAAGCCGCTCACCAAGAAAGACATTCAAGGTATTATTCAACATATCCTCGGTAATGTCGATTACGGCCTGGTAGATTATATGTATCGGGAAGCCGGCGGCAACCCGCTCTTCACGATCGAAGCAATCCGTAACACACGTCGAAACAAGATCATAAAACAGGTCTCAGACAAATGGTACTTGGAAAAAGAGCAAGCTCTGGTTTTTCTCGATGACCTCTACGGACTGGTCATGTCAACCGTTGATTCCTTAACCTCCACCGCTCGTCTCATTGTCGACTATGCTTCGGTCATCGGATATCGATTCAATTTCCGTATCTTAAGAGAACTCCTCGTTCGGCCTGATTTAGGAAAACAACTAGATTTCTTGATTACCGAAGGCTACTTAGTACAATCATCGGCTGGTGCTGATCCAGTATACATTTTCCGCCATAACCTACTTAAGGATGCCGCCTACTCAGTCTTGCCGGTCAGGAAGCGCCGAGAAATCCACCAGAAGGTTGCCACTTTGTTTGAACAGCTATATGATCAAAACCTATCTCCTTTCTATGAAGATGTGGCCCGGCACTATCTAGCTTGCGAGCGTCACGATCGGGCCGCCAAATACTTTAAACTCGCCGGTGACAAGGCAAAGAATCTATACGCGATAGATCAATCGCTCTCCTTCTACGAACAAGTCCTAAACATGCAGGACCGCACAGCAGAAAAACTGCCCAAATCCCTGTTCCAAGATGTCATGCTTAACCTGGTGGATATCTACGAGATCAAGGGCGATATAAACAAAATGGAGCGAATCGCCCGGCAGCAATTAAACGAAGCACGAAAGTGCGCAGATATAAAGTATGAACTGCTGTTTGCGGAACGTGCTGCCGATGCGCTTATACAACTCAACCATCTCGAAGAAGCTGAGCAATTGCTGACCACGAGCGTTGAAAAATGCGACGACCAAATGGTTAACATCCTGGCAATTCTCTATTCACATCTCGGTAAGCTTTATGCAGACAAGTATGAGTACGATAAATGCCTGCTTAATTACAACCTGAGCTGGAGGACCGCGCACTCCAATAACATAAAGGAAGCGGAAACACTGTGTCTCCTTAACTTGGCTCACCTCCACAAGAGTCTAGGTAATTATGAGAAAGCATTAGAGTATGTCCAATATGGATTTGAAATTCTTGTTGACACTGAAGACATACGACGGAATGTCGAGCTTCAATACTTGCTCGCCTCCATTGATTACGACATATGGAACGTGGATAAAGCGGCAGGTTTACTGAATGAATGCTTCATGACGGCCGATTCAATTGGCAGCTTTGATGCCTATATCAGGTCCGCGTTGGATCTTGCTTTTATCTATTCAGCTAACGGCAACGCCGCGAAGGTTGATAAATACTTGAAATCGGTCGATAAGAAGATTTCATTCTTGATCGGGGAGAATCTGCTGGCCGAGATAAACTTGAAGAAGGCTATGATATATTGTGGTATCAAGGAATTTAGCAGGGCAAACGACTATGTCATCAATAGCATTAGAATTGCCGAGAGATCGCATAAAGCAGACATAGTCTTTCAGTGCCAAAACCTCCTTGCCCGAATTGATAAGAAGCATGACTTAGAGCATGCAAAAAAAGCACTTGAGCTAGCCGAACTCATGAAGTTACCGCCGTTTATCGGTGCCGCCCTGCATCATGTTACACAAATATTCCTGGAGAAAGACGATATTAAAGGCGCCCGGTACTATGGAAAGAAAGCACTCTTGGTTTACGATGATATCAAATCGCGGCTCAGTGAGGCGAATCGGCAACACTATGTGAACCGACCCGAATACGTACAGCTACTAGGAATCTAGAATGCTCTGCATAACATGTAAAAAGGAAATTAATCAACCCCATAACTTCTGCCCGTGGTGTGGTACTGCATTAGGCGAAGAGACCACACTTCCTTTTGAAGACATAGAGCTGACTATTCTGCGCATCGACCTCTCAGGATTCACAAAGATGAGTGAAGCCATGATTGCCGAGGACGTCATGTCGGTCTTGAATGAAATTTTCGGTGTCTTCACCCAGATCGTTGAGTCTAATAAGGGTACGATCTACCAGGTGATCGGAGACGAAATCGTGAGTATCTTCGGCCTGATGAAAGAATCAGGATTCGCTCCACACATGGCGATCTTGACCGCGGAGGAAATGTTCAATAAACTCATTCAGTTCAACAAGAAAGGAAGTTTCAAGAGTCCCATTGGCCTCAAGGTCGGCGCGGAAATCGAATCTGCTTCATTATTCGACTTGCACCATGATTTAAGAAATGCATTGATTTTGTCAAAGGGATTCCGAAAAAGTCAAATACTACAGAAGAATGCGGCGAACAATACCATCCTGGTTGGCGAAAATCTATACAAAGTCACCAAGGGTTTCTTCACATACCACGAAGTGGGCGAATTCGTCGAGGAATCATCTGCCGTTAAGGCGTATGAATATAAGTTGAAAGTGAAGAGCTAATGGAAGAACATATATTAGACCTATGCAATGATTTACTCAAGCTATTGAGGATGGGCATATACCTTGCTCGGACCTATCCCCAGGGTCATCCATCAATGGTGCACACGACCCAGCGTTTATGCAAACTCTTTAACGAGCTTCGCATCGAGAAACGGGTTATTTCGCTGGTCGTCATTGAAAGCATAATAACGATTGAGGACGAGCGTTTTGATTCGCAAAAAATATCCACAGTGAAATACCTGATCGATAGATTCCACCAACTTGGGATCAAGAGCGTCACCTTCAACACCGAAGTGTCTGAAGGTGACCTCAAGGAGTTCTTTTCCGTAATGGCTTTATCGACTGCGGAAGTTGAAGACTACGGCGACATAGTGGCGATCATGCGGATGCGCGACATCACCGGAGTGAAAGTGAATATCTACCGTGTTGGCGTCGTCTCTTCGGATGAAGACGTTAGGGAGTTAGACTGGGAAAACTTTTTGGAATCACTGATCACTGCTGAATCACCAAAAAACGAAGAAGAAAGACTCAAGGAATTGGGTAATTTCCTCGGCGTCCTTGGTGTGAGCAGCGATGATTCGACCGAGATACAATCCAATAAGATTGTTGCCGGAATGGAAAAACTCGCCCTAATGGTCGTCGACCGCTACGGCGAAGAAAGATGGAATGAGTATTCACTAGTCTTCTCGAGAATCCTGGCAATCCTCTCGCCTTCGGTCAAGAAGAATGTCGTCCGATACCGGACCGAAAACAAGAAACTCGCTGAGCTCTTCCGCAAAATAGTACCCACAATGAATGATGAGGACATTGTGGATATCGTGGTGACGATTGCCAAAACAAAAACGCCGGACTCGGAAGATGAGATCGTGGACGTCCTGTCAAAGGTCTCGAGTATTCAACTGCCCAGCATTCTATCAACCTTAAGACAACGCGCGCCCGAATTCTACACGCACAAGTTCGTGGATCGACTGATGAGCCAGGTGAAGTCAAGAAGCGGCCCCGAGGCGGCCACCAAATTCGTAATCAAAAACCTCGAGTTGGAAATGAAAAGTCATTTCCCCGCGCTGCGCAGCTCATCAGCCGAAGTCCGAATAAAAGCAATCGAGGCACTCATCTCATTCGCGGACAAGCTCTTCGACGCCAAGAACTACGATCTGGTACGCCTGATTGTCAACCGCCTGGATACCATGGCCGAAGCAGAATCCGAATTCACCGTGTTTGCCAAGGCAGTTGATGCCATGAAGATCCTTTATATCAAAGCCCGGGATCGGAAGGTCAGTGAGGTAATGGAATTCATCGCCAAGAAATTCGCGAAGTATTTGATGCGCAAGGACTCGATATTCCTGGAGCGTAAGCGCGTCGTGATCAAGGCAATTGGAGAGACCAGGGATCCGACTTACATCCCGGAATTGATATCCTCATTGTGGGCAGCCGGCACATACGGCGAAGCCAGGGAAGCACTGATCGGGCTGGCTGACCATTCTGCGCCGTTACTATTGCAGAATCTTCGGGAAACTGAAGATTATTCGGTCCGTATGAAAATTCTTGATATCTTCAAGAGAATGAGTGAGCGAGTCATTCCAATAGTCGCCGGCTTGCTCAAGGCCGATGAATGGTATGCCCGGCGCAATGGCGTTTTCATCCTCGGTGAATTGAAGGCCGAAACCGTTATTGATGATATCGCAGCACTCCTGAAAGAGGATATCGAACAAATTCAAATCGAAGTGGTGATGAGTCTCAACAAGATTGGCGGCCCGGAAAGTATCGAGCATATAAAGAAAGCCTTGAACAGCGAATACCAGAGCGTTACGCTTGAGGCGATGAAATATCTTAACCCGGAAGATTTCAAATCGAAAATCCCTGAAGTCCTCAATTGGTTGAAGCGATCCAACCGATTTCCAGATGCCACAGAGGAGAAGTTTCGATCCTCGGTCATCGAAGTCCTGGGTAAATGCAAGGACGAATTAGTGATAAAAGCCCTAAACGCAGTGGTCAAAGAACATGCTTGGTTGAGAGGTAACCTGCTATTGCCGACCAAAGCTGCTGCACTCAATGCGCTCTCTCAAATCGGCACTCCCGATGCCATGCAAATCCTGCAGAAAGCAGCCAACAGCAGAAATCAAACAATTGCTCTCAGTGCTCAGGATGTTCTCCAGCGGCTAACCACAAAGTCCGAGGAAGAGCAAGACTAACCGACCTCGCCGCAACCTTTAAGAAAATTCATGCAGGACACGCTCGCCTGAAAAATCATGCGATTAGCTTGACACAGCCACATTTTCCGCTATAATGGAACATGAAGCGTACTGCTTCAAAAAAGAACAAAAACTTGGATCCAAGATTTATCCTCGATAACAAGGTCGATTACGAAGAACAAGAAATCTTATCAGAATTTATCAACTGGCAACCCCTTTACAATCTCTACACAACGCCAGATAGTATAATCGTGCATCTCGAACTACCCGGAGTCAACCTGCAGGATGTAGTTATTTATCTGCGCAGCAGGTACATGGTCGTAACCGGTAACCGGAAGGCTCCAGCCGAGCTCAAAGGGGAATGTTGTGTCTTTCATAGTCTCGAGATACCTTACGGTCGTTTCAGCCGCCGAATTGACTTCCCCGTACCCATCGAAATTCGTCGCTACAATTACGACGTTCAGGATAGCATCCTTACCCTGCAATTCCAGGCCTTAGTGGAGACGATAATTCCAGTTGAGGGCGACTGATCATGGCATCGGTTGAGGAAATAAACATTCGGCAGTTGGTTTTGTCAAAATTCTGTAATGGCTGATACGCTAATCAAAATTCCTGATGAATTAGGGATAATTCCTATCAAGGGCGGCGTCATTTTTCCTGACCAAGTGGTGCCGCTAATCATTCACACGCAGAAACTGGCGAAGTTGATCGATGAAATCCTCACAACAAACAAACTCGCCGGTGCCTTAACTCAACGTAATCCTGATATCGAAGAACCGAAACCCGATGAGGTCTTCAGAATCGGCTGCGTTATCCAAATAACTAAAATGTTACGGTTTCCTGACGGAACGATCCGGCTCCTCATCAAAGGTCTCAAACGATTTCGAGTCGTTCAGTTCACCCAACGTGAACCATACTTGAAGGCACGAATCAATATCGTTGCTCGCACCCATAAAAAGACCGTGGCACTAGAGGCAATGATGCGCAACGTGGTCACGATGTTTCAGCACCTCGTGTCCCTCGCGCCATACTTGCCCGATGAGTACGCTGCGGTCGTCTTGAACATGGAGAATTCGAATAACCTTGTTGATTTCGTCACCAGCACAATAAACTTCGATTACAACGAAAAGCAAGCACTCCTTGAAATAACCGACCCCAAGGAGCGTTTTACCAAACTCATCCCCATGCTCCAGAAGGAAATCAGCATCCTTGAACTCGGGGCGAAAATTCGCTCGGACGTAAAGAGTGAATTGGATAAGGGCCAGCGTGAATTTTACTTGCGCGAACAGCTAAAGGCAATTCAGAAAGAACTAGGTGAAACAGATGAGCATGCACGAGAGATTGAAGAACTGAGAAAAAAAATCTTGGACGCCAAAATGCCCGAAGCCACGGATGCAGTTGCTCTAAAAGAACTCGACCGCCTCGCCAAAATGCCATTCCAGGCTGCCGAGTATACCGTTTCAAGAACCTATATTGACTGGCTAATATCGCTGCCCTGGTCAACATCAACCCAAGACAGTCTAAACATAAGGAGAGCCCAGAAAATTCTTAATGATGACCACTACGATCTCGAGAAAGTGAAAACAAGAATTCTAGAATACCTGGCGGTAAAGAAACTGAAGCCTGACTCGAAGGGCACAATACTCTGCTTTATCGGCCCGCCCGGAGTGGGTAAGACATCCTTGGGCAAATCCATCGCCCGTGCCCTCGGTAGAAAGTTCATTCGGATTTCTCTCGGTGGCATCAGAGACGAAGCCGAAATACGCGGACACCGGAGAACCTATGTCGGAGCATTGCCCGGCCGGATAATCCAATCGATCAAGAACTGCGGCACCAACAATCCGGTATTCATGCTCGATGAAATTGACAAAGTGGGCACTGACTTCCGTGGAGATCCATCTTCGGCCCTCCTGGAAGTACTCGACCCCGAACAAAACAACGCCTTCTCCGACCATTATCTGGAAGTTCCTTTCGACCTATCGCACGTGATGTTCATCGCCACCGGCAATATCATCGATCCAATAATCCCCGCCCTTAAAGACCGGATGGAAATGATTGAGCTCCCTGGTTACATACTCGAAGAGAAATTAGAAATCGCCAAGAAGTACCTGACACCGCGCCAGATAAATGAAAACGGACTAAAACAGAAGAACATAACATTTGATGACGGAGCGGTAAAACGCATCATTGGCAACTACACAAAAGAAGCGGGGGTAAGAAACCTTGAACGTCTAATCGGTTCAATATGCCGTAAGGCAGCCAAACGAATTGCCGAGGGCAAGCGCGGCAAGCTCAAGATAACCGCCAGGAATCTGAGGCACCTCCTCGGACCACAGAAAATCGTCTCCGAAGTTGCTGCCCGTGAAGGTCAAATCGGTATCGCAACCGGCCTTGCCTGGACACCCTATGGCGGTGAGATACTGTTCGTAGAATCACTGCAAACGAGGGGCAAGAAAGGGTTGATTCTAACTGGCCTCTTGGGTGACGTGATGAAGGAGTCATGTCAGGCTGCACTATCCTACCTTAAAACAAAGCTACCCAGATGGGGGCTTTCGGATACTGAATTCGAGACGCACGAGTTTCACATCCATATCCCTTCGGGCGCAATCCCAAAGGATGGCCCCTCGGCCGGATTAGCCGTTGTCATGTCGCTCGCCTCCCTGATTCGAAAAGAATCGGTTGACCCCAAAATCGCTTTCACTGGCGAAGTAACACTTTCCGGCCGGGTTCTACCGGTTGGTGGAATCAAGGAAAAGGTGATCGCAGCCCAGCGAGCGGGCATCGAGAAAATTGTGTTGCCTAAAGAGAACGAGAAAGATTTACACGAAATACCCAAGCATGTGCGCGCCGGGCTATCATTTATCTTCGCATCGAAAATTGATCAAGCGTTAAATAAAATTTTCAGGAACGATAAAAAAAGGTCAAAAGAATGATTTTTCTTCTTTTCTTACAGATTGAATACCAAGCCGTCAACCGGACAATGGGTGACTCGGTACAGCAGCTTGTGCTATATCTCACAATACCAAGCCAGAAGCTGCAATATGTCGCTGAGGATGACATTTTTTATAGCCGGTACGAGATCCAGCTAACCGTTTACGACAAGGAAAACAATCAGTTGACGGGCGATTACTGGCGGCGGCAAGTTACCGAAGACACGATTGCTATCCAGGATTCAGTTAAACTCAGGCTACCACAAGGCAGCGACTATTTCATGCTCAAGATCTTCGATCTGCAGGGCGGCGAACTATTAGCCACCGTGCAGAAACTCCTTCAGGTGAGAAATTTAGGCAACCTATTTTGGCACATCAACAATGATACACTCATATTCACCTTTACCGTTCTCAACCAGCAGGGCAATATAGACAGCGTCGTTGGGACAATTGGGGAAACGAAAAAAACAACCAAAGCACGCAACGGTATTTATGCTGACTCGATTATTTTCGATGTTACCGGCTTACCGATTGATCAATATATGCTGAATATAGCGCTTTATTCGGCATTCGGTAAAATCGATGAATCAGCAATCCCCGTTAAGATATCGCGTCCATTCTACCTGGACGAAGAGACCTGGTCTCTGAAAGTCGATCAACTCCAATACATCGCATCCCCAGCCGAAAAAAATATCCTGAACAATGCCGAAGTTGCAGAAAGAGATTCACTCTGGTTGGAATTCTGGAAGACCCTGGACCCGACACCGAATACAGCATACAACGAAAAAGAAATCGAATATTATGAACGCATTGCCTATGCCGAAGAGCACTTTTCCAGTGGTGATCGCGGCTGGCGTAGTGACCGCGCAAGAATCTTTGTGCAATACGGACCCCCTGATGAGATGCAATCTTACCCGTATGAACTGGATTCTTTCCCGTATGAAATCTGGTTATACTACAAAAGCAATCTACGTTTTGTTTTCGTAGACCGCTATGGATTCGGTCAGTATATTCTGTTAAACCCTGGAGGACTAGGCATATGATAACCTTACTTCTTTTCTTAGTATCCGCCGACACGATAGAATTCTACACCGACCCTATCATCTATAAGACGAGCATAAAGCTGGAAGACACGACTACGCATACTTTTACCACCCAAGACTTTTTCTACGCTGAATTCAACTGCGAAATACCTTACCAGGAACTCCATTATCAATCAGCGGAGGACATAATATTCGCAAATGTGGTCATACCGTTCATGATCGTCGATCAGAGCCGGCCCGATTCACTCATTGACACACTCTATCGACAATTCACGATTCCATCTTTTTCTTATGCCGCGAAGCAACAGATCTCTTTCCTTGTTCAATTCGGTACATATCTTCCTGAAGGGAATTTCAAATATGCACTCGAAATGCTCTCGGGCGAAAAGAAGGGCGTAACCGAGGCAATACTCAAAATAACGAAAGAAAACTATGGTATGAGCGACATTCTGCTTTCCAGCGAGATAACGATCGACACATTAGGTGATTACCTGAGAAAAGGTAATCTAAGGGTAATCCCGCGGCCTTCGGGTTCGTTTGATCAACGCTTCAAGAATCTCTGTTTCTATTACGAGCTATATGACGTTGCACCCCATTCTGACACCCTTCATGCAGAATACACACTCGTGGACAAAGACGGCAAAATCGTGCGCAAAGTATCAAGGCCCGTAGAGAAAGTCTTTCTGGCACAACCCGTGAACTGCGGCATTAATATTGAGAACATTGAATCGGGCGAATACAAACTGGTCGTCACGATTACCGACGACGCATCGAACGTATTGACCCAAAAGGAAGCGCCACTTCGTATCACCCGGGCTCAACGGGAAATTGCCAGCTACGAAGGTATGCCCTACTACCGGGAGATTGAACTCTTCCTCAGCCCTGCGCAATACAAGGAATTCAAGAATCTGCCAGAAGAAGGCAAGAAGATGTTTCTAGACAGATTCTGGCGAACGTATGATTATCACACTATTGCCGCGCGGTTTGATTACACCCGCGAGCACTACAACTATGGTGACACCCCGGGGCACAAGACCGACCGTGGGCGTATATACGTGA
This sequence comes from bacterium, assembly GCA_049679205.1. GTDB lineage: Bacteria > Hydrothermota > Tepidihabitantia > SM23-42 > SM23-42 > SM23-42. The sequence goes on from JBAUFP010000195.1 coordinate 11,774, forward strand.
AGTACGGCGAGCCCGACGAAACAGAACGACCGTCACCTCTGCAGCACCAGGAACAAAGGCCGTACGAACACTGGCAGTACTTAAATGGCGAGCAATTTATTTTCGTTGACACCCGGGGCATAAATGAATACCTACTAGTCTGGACAAATGCAATTGACGAACGGTCGCAACCCACCCTGTATAAGTATTTGCCAGACGAAAAAGTTGAATCTCTAGGTATTATTCGATAGACACAAAAGCATTCTGTAACATTAGTATGATTGGAGGTTGAAATGGAAGAGAAGGATTTTGAAGCTAAAATATCCGGAAAAATCCAAGATAATATTAACCAACAACTTGCCCATTTCTTTCAAACAATACATGAAGATTTGAAATCATACTTTATCAAGAACAATGCAATTCAGAGTACCCTATCAGAGGAAATAAGATCGTTGAGGGAACTTATAGAATCCTCGAAGTTTGTAGAGAAAGAGAGGATCGCTCTCTTTGTGGATTCCCAGAATCTCTACTACTCGGCACGCACAGGCTACGCAGCCAAGGTCAACTATGAAAAACTGCTGCGTCTGATTACCGGAACGCGCAATCTCATAAAGGCCTACGCGTATATAGTACAACCACCCGAAGGTGATGTTAAACCCTTTGCCACGAGCCTGGAGCGTATTGGTTATCTCGTAAAAACCAAAGACGTCCGAACCCGCGCCAACGGATCAGCAAAGGCAAACTGGGACATGGGAATGGCCCTGGATATACTAGGCACCCTCGATCGCGTCGACACTATTGTCCTTGCCTCAGGTGATGGCGATTTTGTACCGCTTATTGATTTCATAAAGGGTAGCAACAAACGCGTTGAAATTTTCGCCTTTCCCGACAACACCGCCTATGACCTCAAGGAAAAAGCAGACCGTTTTGAACCGCTGGGCGAAAATGTCATACTCACCTGAGAACAAATTCGCAACTTTTTTTACCGTCGAGATCAGGAATTTTCCATAACCGGCAGGACGCGCCGAAATGGTTGATTATCACATCCACACCCAGCATTCGATCGATGCCTCGGGAACGATATCCGAGTACTGCAATCAGGCAGTAAAGATCGGCCTACAGGAAATCTGTTTCACAAACCACTGCGAACTTGATCCAGAGCGTGATGATTCTTTTATTAGATTCAATGGCGAACGTGAACCATTCTCAAAAAAGGGTTTAATGAAACTTCAGTCTGAGGTGAATGAGGCACGTGATAGATACAAGCATCAAGGGCTCATCGTCAAATTCGGCATTGAAGTGGGTTATTACAAAGGTATTGAGCAAAAACTGAAGGGGATCATAGAAGGCATCGATCTTGATTTTGTCATCGGTGCGATTCACTGTCTCGACCACATTTGCATTGATAGCTCGAGGGAATGCAGGCGGTATTTTGACCGTCACGACGCTAGCCAGTATGTTGACAACTACTACGTTTCTGTAGCATCTTTGATCGAAAGCGGCATGTTCAATTCTTTGGCCCATATCGATGTCTACAAAAAATACGGTCGCGACCATTATGGTGCTGAAATCGCTGATGTGCCACGCCATCTAGTAACAAGGATCTTCAGGATGATCAAAGATAACCACATTGCTCTGGAAATCAACACGGCCGGTATGCGTTTCATGCAAGAATTCTATCCGGCACCAATGCTCATGAAGATAGCCCATGAACAAGGCGTCAAGCTAATCACCATTGGTTCGGACAGCCATAAACCAGAAGATTTGGGAAAAGATCTATCACTTGCCACCGAGTACCTTAAATCCTTCGGTTTTGACGCAGTTCATACCTTCGACAAAAGAAACCCGCAGACGAGAAAAATCTAGTATAGATCAACACCCGTAAATACCTAATGCGATTGCCATCCGACTGCGTTTTTTCTCGATAAATAAACACTTTTTGCTGATTAGTCATATTGACTGAGGCAATTTTTTAGGTATAATACTACCATGGAGCAAAGAATAACCAACGTCTACATCGAAGATGAAATAAAGGCTTCTTATCTTGACTACGCGATGAGTGTCATTGTCGGCCGCGCCCTGCCCGACGCGCGCGATGGCCTCAAACCAGTCCAGCGACGTATTCTCTACGCAATGTCTGAAGCCGGCTTGCTCGCGAACCGCCCCCACAAGAAATCGGCCACCGTGATCGGTGACGTGCTCGGGAAGTACCATCCCCACGGCGATATGGCGATCTATGATGCCTTGGTGCGCATGGCTCAAAACTTCTCCATGCGCTACGCACTGGTTGATGGACAGGGAAATTTCGGTTCCATCGATGGAGACGCACCAGCCGCCTACCGGTACACCGAAGCTAAACTGACCCCACTAGCCGAAGAGATACTGAAAGATCTAGGAAAAGACACCGTAGATTTCGTGCCCAATTTTGACGGACGCCTGAAAGAACCTGTTGTGCTGCCATCTAATACACCAAATCTGCTCTGCAATGGGGCGTCTGGAATTGCGGTTGGCATGGCAACGAACATTCCACCCCACAATCTCAGCGAGTTAACCAAAGCACTCATCGCCATCATTGATAATCCGAAAGTCAAGGACGATACCCTGATTAGACTAGTGCCTGGACCGGATTTCCCAACCGGTGCAATCATCATCGGCCGTGCCGGCATCAAGCAAGCCTATAAGACTGGTAAGGGTAGAATCATAATCAGAGGAAAGGCACGCGTCGAAGACATGAAAGGTGGCAGACAATCTATCATCATAACGGAAATTCCGTATCAAGTGAACAAAAG
>JBAUFP010000196.1:0-10035 GCA_049679205.1 bacterium
CTTACCATCCGTTGGGTATCTCTTGACATCATAGTTTTGATGTCTACTATATTTCAGTTGCTAGTAACGATGGAACCCGGGAGATTTGAAGAAATGTATGTGGGGAGGATATATGGAGGGAGTCAGAATGGCAAAAATCATGGTACTATGCAGCCTGACCTGGTCATTGTTTTTTGGATTTTCATGGGCTCAGGTTGACACTGCGTGGGTAAGAAGATACAATCATGTAGCGGTTGATAGAGCAACGGCAATAATCGTTGATGATTCGGGTAATGTCTATGTCACAGGATGGAGCCAGGATTTGGTGACTGGAGATGACTGGGCTACAATTAAATATTCTTCTTCAGGTGTCCAAGAGTGGGTAAGAAGATATGATGGTCCTGAGAATGAAGTAAATCAAGACAAGGCGCTTGATATGGCTATTGATTGTTCAGGAAATATCTATGTAACGGGTTACGTGTTTGATGGCTTTATGGATTACGGCACGATAAAATACACTCCTTCTGGCATTCAGAGCTGGGTTGAAATTTTCGGCTCTTCTTGGCAATGCGATTGTGCAACAAGTATAACGACTGATACTCTAGATAATGTCTACGTCACAGGGTATCTCTTTGATTTTGACTACGGTACAATCAAGTACGATGCATTGGGAAATCAAAAATGGGTCGCAATATATGCTCCACCTCTGGGCCAAGAAAGGGCAACTGCGATAGAGGTTAATAATTCAGGTTATGTATTTGTTACTGGATATAGTCTAATCTACGCACCTGCCGATTACGCTACTGTAAAGTACGATTCTCTTGGAAACGAAGAGTGGGTGGTGCGATATAACGGGCTTGGAGATGATGATGACAGGGCAACTGCAATGGCGATTGACGAATCAGGGCATACTTATGTTACTGGTTACAGTACGGACACAACTTCGCACGGCAATTATGCAACGGTTAAATATGATTCATCTGGTAATGAACTATGGGTGGTCCAATACAACGGCCCGGACAATGATGATGATCGGGCGGAGGCAATTGTAATTAGTGAATCAGGCAATGTATATGTGACAGGTTTCAGTATGAGTTCGGTGTCTCACTATGATTATGCCACAGTGAAATATGATTCTCTTGGAAACGAGGAGTGGGTGGTGCGATATAACGGGCTTGGAAATGATGATGACAGGGCAACTGCAATGGCGATTGACGAATCAGGTAATATCTATGTCACGGGATGGAGCATCGGCTTAGACTCTCAACCCGATTATGTCACGATCAAGTATGATTCAGTTGGTAACGAATCATGGGCAATAAGATATGATTGTCCGGAACATCAACCTGATATTGCAGTAGCAATAGATGTTGATAACTTAGGTAACGTATATGTTACTGGTTATAGTGGTGATTGGTATTGCGACTACGTTACAATAAAGTACATACAGGCTCCAGGAATTTCAGAGTACAATGTAGCGCGAAAAATCACAAATTTGAACATATTACCCAATCCTTGCAAAACTTCCTTTGAAATTTATTCCTCTGCTCTGGTGGAGAGATTAGAAATATACAATATTGCTGGGCGGCTAATACGGGAAGAACGTCTTCAGGAACATAAAACAATCCATAAAATATCAGTAGAGAATATGAATACAGGTGTGTATTTTGCGAAGTTTTATACCACAGATTTCGCCGTGATGAGGAAAATACTTGTATTGAGGTGATATTATATGTTGAGTACGTAGTAATTTCTATTGATTCGATAACTACGTGTAGGGTCGGGTAGAGTGGCATCAAATCCAAACATTTTACATCTCCCCAAATAAGGGACTAATAAAACCCGAGCGTATTTCAGCATAATTCCCGTAGTCAATGCACACAACACTTCACTTGATAGTGATCTTGGTGCAGTCGTTTTGTGCCGAGTTTGTGCCTGGTATACCTACGGACTTACCATCCGCAGGGTTCCGTGACTGCAACCTCAACGACAGTATTCCCAACGCTCCAGGGCTGACGAAGTTCTGAAAGGTTCCTCTGTGCCCATTCTGCGCCAAAATCGACAGCGCTGCACACCTTGACATCTGCCGACCGGAACATATAATCCTTATAGAAAGAATTAAGTAACTCTACACGCGTAGAGCGTAGGGGAGGATTCATAAAGAATGCAAGCAAGTTAGTAGTAACGAGTGCCGTGCTGTTCTTCATGAGCAAAGCACATACAACCACTCGGTATGTGCACCCCGATTCCACACTCAACTCGATTCAAGCAGGAAAGGAGACGAGATGGTAAGATGTATCCAAGTAACCATAATCTGCGTAATTATGCTGCTTTGTGTAAATGTCACTATTGTGTTTGCCCAAGTCCCTGATACAATGTGGACACAAACATATGGAGATACAACATACCAGACTGGTTATTCGGTAAGCCCGACATTTGATGGCGGCTACATCATCGCCGGCGAAACAGGTTATCGAGCCGGGCAGACTCCACGTAACGCGTGGCTTCTCAAAACCGACCAAAACGGTGACACAATATGGACCAAAACATACGGAGGTACAGAGGAGGATCGTGCCTATTGCGCAGTCCAGACAGATGACAGCTGCTATGCCGTTGTCGGTTATTCACTCTCATACAGTGCCAGTCCGTCGTTTGAGGATGTTTGGTTCTTTAAAACCGATATCAATGGTGATACTCTATGGGCATACACTATTGATGGCGGCCCCATACACGACAGGGCTGACCGGGGATTATGTTTGCAGCAGACCATTGACAATGGATTTATCATCAGCGGATACACGTGCAATGACGGCGGGTTTGCTGATGTTTTTCTTGTTAAGACAGATACAGCAGGTACAGTCGAGTGGACTCAAACATACGGTGAAGAAACCCGCGTTGAGTACGGCATGGCAGTCGAACAAACCTCAGATAGCGGATATATAATCGGCGGCTTTGGTCATCAATTCGGTTCAGATTTTCGAGTTTGGATACTTAAAACGGATTACGCTGGCGATACTACATGGACGACAACATACGGTAGTCCCGGTTATACCGACTGTTTCTCTATACAACAAACATCCGATGGTGGCTACATTTTCACCGGAGAAACTTCTTATGGAGCAGGTGGTCGTGATCTATGGCTTTTCAAAACCGACGCCAATGGTGATTCATTGTGGGCAAAAGTCTACGGTGGCCCAGAAAATGATTATGGCCTCGCCGTTCGGCAAACAACTGACAATGGGTATATTATCACAGGATCCACCCAATGTTATGGCAGCGGCAGAGATGTCTGGTTACTGAAGACTGATGCGGACGGGGATACGCTCTGGACCCGTATCTGGGGTGGAGCTTTGAACGAAGTTGGCATTTCGGTCGAGCAAACACCTGATTTCGGATACATAATAACAGGGCGTCGCCAGATCGACAGCGACAACCATGATCTTTGGTTACTAAAAGTTGAACCGGATCTAAGCATCACAGAAAATGGATCCACGTGTCCGCCCGAATTTTCGATACTACAAATCAGCCCTAATCCATTTCGGCACTTCACTGATATCAGATGCCAGATAACGGATAACTGTAACGAAACCGTTCTCATGGTGTACGATATTGAAGGACGCAAGATCAAAGACCTGACTGAAGGGTTATCTGCTGCCAGTCATCAATCAACGGTCAAGTGGAGCGGCACTGATAATTTCAACAGGATATTACCCAGCGGTGTCTACTTCCTGAAACTCATGGCGGGAGATTATGCTGTTACAAGGAAGTTGCTGCTAATAAGGTAATACTATTCTAAGAGTCTGTTGGGGACAGGCATAAACTTTTATACTTCTCTGCTCTGCAGTTCGACCGGATCTACGGCAGGGCGGTTTGTCCCGATCAGCTAGTCACGCTGATTATTTCCTCCATGGTCATGACCTTTGCATAACCTTTTCTCAACACTTTCAATTCAGGTTCCTGCATTTCCGGGTCATCGGTTGACGTGACGTCGCTGCCGAAGATTACCTTGAAACTTCTTTCATATGCCTGCCGTGCTGTAGTACCACAACAACAGTTTGTCAGCGTACCACAAATTATCACAGTATCTTTCCCCATATTCTTGAGAATCGTCTCCAGGGGTGTATCATAGAAGGCTCCGTAAGATGGCTTCTTTATCACTATCTCATCCTCTCGCGGCGCGAGTTCATGCCAAACCTTTCCATCGACAAAAAACACCGAAAAATCTATATCCAAATCCGAATATCTACCAGGCATGAATTTCCCGGTTTTTGGCCGGTCCAGGTAATTGTGCGTTTTTGAATACACGGTATAGATTACGGGGATATTCTTATTCCTACAATGGTCGATTAGTTGTTTGATTCGAGGAACTTGCCGTGTAGCCTCCGGTACCCAATCCGGAGACCAATGCGGTTTCACAAATTCGTCCTGCATATCAATGACTAATAAAGCACATTTCTCAGGAACAATTTTGAATTTCGCGTTTCCTTCATTGTATGCTTTTCGCGCTAGATTAAGCACATCCTGCTCAGAGAACTCACCAATTTTCATTGTTCTCTCCTCTTGAGAATAGTATCCAATCTTCTCAAAACGGAAACGGTGGCTTTTTGAAGAAAGCCCTGAAGCCACTGGATATGGTGGACGAAATGTTGGTCAGATTACCTTGTGACACTTCCACTTCATTAAGTGAGAGAAGTCTGATAGTGTAAATGGTTGTATCCGGATATACGCTATCGGGCATAGGAAGTACCAATGATGTGTCAGGATAAGTCAGTGTATCAATGAAGACCGGATTTACCAGATTCATAAGACTTTCTGGATCAGTCACAAAGGCATTGTACACAGAAACTTCACAGTCATTAAACCCCGGCAATTGAGGAAATGTAATGTGCAATGTGTCATTACCAATTGTATCTTGAGCAGGCTCATAAAAGTGCTGCACCGGCGGAATTGCTACTTCGAGAGTATCAAAATAGTCAGTGTCTGTTCCATCGAACAATCCTAAGCGGTAAAAAGCTGTAGTATTCGGCTCGAGAATCGTATCACGGTCAAGAAAGGTCATAACCGTATCAATAGGCGTGACCGTAGCAATTAAACTAAAATCATCCATATTGCCAATACTACGCTCCACAACGACGCTACCACTTGACGGTCTTGTTAACAACCAGCGCCAAGCCAGATGAACGCTTACATCATCGGTTTCACCCAGCAGACCGCTCTCCAATTTGATCACATTGGTAATATGCCACGTAAGGCAATCAAGATCGATCTCGGTGATTGATGTACATGCCAAGATAGCTAAAACGCATATAATCCCAACCCACTTTTTCATCATTCCTCCTTCAGTAAATTACCGTTGTTTGTATAACCAAAATTCCAAAGTTATTCCAACTTCACTATTTTTTCGGAAATGATTTGCTCACCCGTTGCTAATTGCACGAAATATACACCACCACCTAATTGACGATTATCTTGGTCTGTACCATCCCATCTAATCGTCGATCCATGATCCAGGATACACGATTCATGATCAAAGGATTTGACCAGCTGACCTGAAGAATTGAAGATTTTCAAATCCATGCGCTCTGCACTATGTTCTATGCTAAAGCTGACCTTTGTCAGCTTTGAGAAGGGATTCGGGAAAACATCCAGTAATATTAATTCATGCGGAATGTCATAGGAATCAGTATTTGCGATGCCGGTGATGTCGGTATTGATCATCACGATATCCCCACCTCGTCCAGAAACATTGGCGTGAATGTGCTTACCCGCAGCAGTGGCATAACTACCGTCGTTGGCTATGTCCACGGAAAACATCGAACCCGGCATGTCCACAGTATAGTATATGTGTGGTGTGCTATCCCGCTGGAAGATGTGCACTTCGGGGTTCAAATTCGCATCATCACCCCAGCTCCCAATAATAAAGTATGCCCCATCATCAGTTATGTCGATATCATAGCAGACTTCCTGATAGGTTCCGCTCGACGTTGGATAATCATAGATCCAAAGCGGTGTGAATGAACCGGTGTCATGCACCATCACCTTGATAGTATTGTGTGGACTGTTATACCAGCACGAGACCATTGTTGAACCATCATTTGAGATGGCAATCCTACTCAGGTAGTACCCACCTCCAGCACTGTAAGTCCATAGATTCTGGTAAGATGACCCGGTCCACTCCATCAGTACCAGGGAAGGCCACCCATAAGCAACCAGGTTACCGTCTCCAGAAATGTCCAGGGCACTGTTGCTGGCACCCATTGATATCTGGTCGCGCACACTCAGAAGATCACGATCAAAGACCACAAGCGTAGCAAGGGCAATAAAGGCAGTATATCGACCATCAGCATTGATCTTGACATACCGGGGAAAACCAAGACCGGCGGCAACATAATCGATCAAGGGGATTGATGAATCGGCATCGAACAAGAGCAGATGGGCGTCGGTTCCAGAAGGCGCGGCTATCGCCGCGATGGTTGAGCCGTCATCCGAGACCGCAAACGGTCCGTAAGATGTAGTCCCATAGCCTGGAAAACTCGCAGTCCAGTCTGGCGTGCCACTACCCGGACCAGCCCATTTGCTCACATTCACGCCCGACCCATTATCATCAACCGCGGCCAGGGTGAAGGCTGCGTCACCTGCATCTGCGTAGAATTTTGTACCGCTATATCCCCATTCTGGAGTACCCCCACCTCCGGGCGCAAATAACTGCGCTTCCATTGGTGGATTCAGATAAGTCCCGGCAAATACGTAGCCACTAACCGTATTGGAAGTTGTCGTGTAAACGGCATCTGTTAAGTAATGTGACCAGACTACCGCCGGATCATCTACCGGCTCTGTATCACCGCTAAATGGCAATCCTTGTTGTTCCACAACCATCAGCCCATTTTCTGTGTGTTGTAGGAATAGCGCTTGTTCCTGAAATGAGTCGGCTGATGCGTGCAAAGTAAGAGGAATCAGTAATATTACTAATCCCAAAGCCACCGCATTCTCTTTTCGCTTCATTTTTCACCTCCTTAATCAAATAGCTACTTAGTTTAACAGCCAACTCGACGTTGTCAAGGATTCACCGCACGAGTCTTATATTAGCCAGCACTCCTTTTGAGAATCAGGTTCATTGTTGTGAAGTCAAACGTCAATTTGTATGATCTGAAGAATCCGTGAGATACTATTCCACCTATTTCATATCCGAATCTCTCTCCCAAGTTCGGGGCTGCTCCAAAAATCCCAACGACATTTTCCTCTCTTGCTTCACCGAGCGTGACCTCATCAACAATTGCCCTTTTGACACTCACCTTTCCCCCACCCCCAACACCTTCTGCGGATTCCTCAGGTAGTTTTATGTTTGCCTCCTTGACGGTTTTGTCCGTACCAACAAATCCACCGCCGGCCAAGCCCGTGTCGACAAAGAACAACATAGGTGCACTCTCGTTCACGGTCCCCCAGGCCACAATGATATGGTCACCGGACATCCAGAATGGAATGACGATATTATCTTCCGTCTTGGCTAAGCTTTTCATCTGCCGTATATTGTCTTCTGTTTTTTTCTGTAAGATCAACTGATCATTAGGGTAATCCAACGTGAAAATGAAGTGATACAGAAACACCGTTCCGATCACACCCCGGATCGGCATTTCCATCCTTGCTGCCATACCCTTGGGACTGTTATTGATATGAACGGGAACGTTTCTGACGATGAAATCACCTATTTTCACCTGGTCGACCGCACCATGAAACGTGCTGTCCTGCATACCACCAGCATATGTGGCCAATCGTCCACCGAATTTCTTGGCGCCGATACTGTCTGCAAAACTGCTTTCGAGTATCAACTCCCAGCCACCAGTATCAATAATAAAAAGCGCTTCCTCACTACCATTTATGCGCATTTTTACAATCGGCAAAGGATCGGTCTGTACGAATTCAGTGGCGGTAATATCAATATCGCTTTCGATGTGATACGGTGTTTTGTTACTCAAATACTGCAATTTCTCGGCCATTGGTCCGTTACCAACCTCGCGAAACAGCGGTGCCGCTTGTCCAAACATGTCGCGCCGGTAGTACGCTTCAGCCAAAAGTGCTTTGGGTGTATCGTCACCAGGGCTGAGCTCTATCGCTTTCTGTAGCCACTTGTCTGATTCTTCCAAAGAATTTTCATACAGACTGATGTTACCCAGGGCCAGTACTGCATCATAATTATCGGGTTCTTCATTCGCTATTTCTGTATAGACTGCCTTGGCTTCGGCGAATTTTCCTTGTTTGAAGAGCTCATTTGCGTGAGTGATAGTATTCTGGTCGTCCATGCGTTCCGCATATAGGGTGTTGGCGACCAGAAGAATAGAGGTGGTGAATATCACAAATCTGCGCATATTTCAACCCCTTTTCTTTTGGAAACAGAATACTTTTGAAAACACAAACTTGTACTGAATAAATGTCTATTTTTCAATGCTATTTTGACAACGCAATAAGCAAGAAAGTTTGGTGCAATTTCAGCAAATGTAACAAATAAAGTGCGTTGGACCATTTATACGGATTATTGTATTCATCTTGACAGTACTATTCATAGTCCGTATAATACCAGCGGGTGATAGGATTGCTTATACATATCTTGTATGTCACAAGTGTGGGTGGAATTCTTGTCACGCTCTCATCCGGCAACATTCCTTGTGATAATTCCCGTAATCTGTGGCATGCAACAAACGCATCATACAACATTGCAGTTCAAAATTCTGCTCAACGAGCTTCAATAATAACCACTAAGCCAAGTATTACCCGATTTGATCTGCTCAAATATAGTGAAAAGACCGACAGCAGCGCCCCAACAGGATTTGGGACAGTCGATACCTTCAACTACAACGTTAGTTCTTTTGATGAGCATTTCCGTGTTATTGACAACCCTCTGGCTCCGGAAAATCCCAACGAAACCTATACTCTACCAGATACATTCTCAGTAGAGAACCGGAATATTCCCCTCGGGGTTGGGTTACTGACCGCCGAATATGTCATATTGCCTGCTATTGCCTACAAAACATGGTGGAAAGAAGGATTCATTTGGGACAATCCATTCAATTACATCGGCGAAAAAGAACCGTTTCTTGCCGACAATGCATGGCACCTGGCAGGCTGTAACATGTTAACAGAATTACATTACCGGATTATGCATGATTGTTTTCGTTCGCGGCATTCAGTGCTTCTCGCCACGTCCCTTACTCTTTTTAGCTTCACAGCTGTGGAATGCCTTGATGCGTTGGAGAAAACAGGCAAATGGGAGTTTTCCTTGGGTGATGCTTTTGCCAATGTGCTCGGTGTCGGCTTCTGGACCCTTAGACACTATTATCCTGATACACCGGTGAGTATAAGGGTCGGCATACGGAAGTGGGGTGACGTACTTGACTTGTTAGAAGAAGCCACAACTGCAATCACGGATTTTAGCAAGTTTCAAGCAGGTAGCTTTGACCACTACAGTATATTGAAAGTGGAGGGCATTTATCGCTTCAAACCAGGACTTTACTGTGGTGTCGCTCTATCGAGGAAAGACTTGCCTTCGGATGAGAATCTTTGGGGAATCACAGTTGGCTGGGATTTAGTCAAAGGACTAAATAAAACAGGAAGCAGAAAATCTCTATTGCATACGATCAGCGAATATGTTTCAATACCCATTTCATTTACCTACTGGTGGGATTGAAGTTTGTGATATGAAGGTGACGAATAAACAAGGAATATTCAGGATCGCCAAAGAAGGTATGCCATTGGTATTACTGACCGCTGCATTGACAATCGCTCTTTGGTGTACCACCGCCGTGACAAAATCTGCGATATTGTTTTGGATAGCAGTGTTACTGACAAGCCTAACCGCCGTCATATTATTCCTGTTCCGGAATCCGCACCGTACCACTCCTGAACTAACTGACCTTGATATTATCTCCCCGGCAGATGGTAAGATCGTCAGCATCGGCCCGGTCGATGAATTAGATTTCCTGAGGACAAGGGCTCTTCGAATAAGCATCTTCCTTTCTCTGCTCGATGTTCACGTCAACTGGCTTCCGGTAAGCGGTGTAGTCA
>JBAUFP010000197.1:0-3367 GCA_049679205.1 bacterium
TGATCAGACAGAGCCCAATGAACCTGTCCTGAATCTATTGAAGGATTGGGCTTATGGTAGGAAAGGAGCGTATTGCGTTACGCGTCCCAGTAGAATATGCTTTGCATTCTACGGGACAAGTATAGCGTAGGGCGACGCTATGCGGATAATCTTCGCTCTGGCGTATTGACACAAAAGCCTTAATGATTATAGTTATTCATATGAAGTTGGCTCAGGATTCAAAACGGGTGAGTATTCTGTTGAAGATCGACAAAATCATTGCGAGAAAATACTCGGTTGACAATCTGATCAGCAACGTGAAAGGCGAGATCAGGAACAGCTTCAAGAACACAATAGTCCACGTGGTAATTGGTCAGCTGGATCCATCAACGGGGGAGAGTACAATAACCGGGAAGAAGCTATCCGGCGGTCCCTTTATAATGGCCCTCAGCAGTCTGATCATCCAGAAGAGGAAATCTTTCGTGGTTGGCAAGGACTTGCACAAATTCTGTAAGAAACACGGTATCAAACCGCTTCGCAAAACCGCAAAGAGTATTATGGGTATACCTATACAACACCGAAATCAAGTTCTTGGTGCAATCCTCATGGAAAACGTGAAACAGCTTAACGCCTATGACCAAGTCGATGAATCGATTGTCACCGCACTCGCAGTTCGCCTCGGAGCAGAGATCGTGAATGATAGATTACTTGCCGAGAAGAACAGGCTCGAGGCTGAAATCCGTCAACTGGCATTATTCGATTCTCTGACTAAACTGCCTAACCAGAGGTATTTTGATCTGATCGTCGAGATGGAAATAAAGAAAGCAAAAGGATATTCCCGCCAACTGAGTTTGGCAATGATCGATCTCGATCGTTTCCGCAGTCTTAACGCACGCCACGGGAAGAAATTTGGCAACGCCATGCTGCTCCATGTTGCGCAAACCCTAAAGCGTAATGTACGTGATACAGATTTTATAGCACGGCTTGGTGGGGAGCAGTACGTAATACTCTTGCCTGAAGCGTTGAATGAAGCAGCCGTCAATGTCGCCGAGCGCGTGCGCGTTGCAGTTGAGAAGACTCCGCTTGCGGTTAAAGGTTCAGGCAAGAGAAAAGCAACAATATCAGTTGGGGTTGTTACTTATCCCAGTAGTGCTGAGAGTCTGCCCGCATTGCTCGAGCAAGCCGATAAGGCACTCAAGAGAGCCAAACAGCTGGGTGGAAATCAAGTTGTGGCTCTATAGTATTTTGTGCACACAAGAAAAAAAATCAAAAAAAGGAGGATTTGATGAAAAAGGCCATGATGGTCATGACGCTTTGTGCTCTTGTAATGGTATTCTGTGGAGCACCAGAAGATACGCCCAAGGTTGAGAAGCCAGCCGAGAAACCTCAAGCTGATTTGTATTACGCGTCGCTAAATGAAGGCGAACTTCAGAAGTTCATCAAGGCGATGCCGGCTTTCAAAGCCGCGGCCAAAGAAATAAACGAGGAGTTAGGATCACTCGAAGGTCCGGAAGCGTTCAAATCAATGGTCGGGCAATATTCGATGCTCAACAAACAGATGCCTGAACTGGACGCCAAACTCAAGGCAGCTGGTATGCCTTGGGAAGAATTCTGGCCAGCACTTGGAAAAACCTATATGGCCGTTGCTGCAGTGTTCATGGATTCCATGATGACGGAAATGAAGGAACAGATGAAGGGTCAACAGGACAGCATGGTTGTGGCTATGATGAAGAACATGGAGGAAGCCAACGCAGTCTACAAAGATGTTCCCCAGGTCAGTAAGGACCTGGTGAAGAAGCACATGAAAGAACTGCAGGGTGTGCTTGAGATGGATTAAACACGAAAGAACATGACCAGTGCAGGGGCACGACGGGTCACCGCCGTGCCCCTGATGCTATTTATATGAATAGGAGACTTGGGCGTATAACTGGCAATCAATGATTATCAGAATCATCGATCGAACGATAAGTACGGCCGAGGCCATGTCCTTCAAGCGCGCCTTGCTTTTCATTTTCAGCTGGATATTCATAAGGATCTTCTTTGAAGGCGTATTAGAAGTCAGTGGCCGGATCGGGTTTTCTTCATTTTCCTACAGGACGCTGCTCACGTATTTTGTACATTTCCCATTATTTTACCTGGGCCTTTTCTTTCTTCTAATACTGGTCATTGCCGGTCTTACGGGTGAGCACGTCAGGAAGGTTACGAAGGTTTGCAGTCTTGGGCTCGCTTCAATACTCCTGGTACCGTTGATCGATTGGATAGTCGGCCATGGGTTTATGATCACTTACCCACTCCGGCTAGGATCCTATTTCATCAATTTCTTGAATCCCACTGTATCGCTAGTGGCAATCGGGGTTTCACCAGGGCAGCGTATTGTTGCTTTCCTTGTCGCACTCTTGATCTGCTTTTATGGTTATGCAAAATGGCGGAACGTTTTTCGCGCATTTGGTTTATTCTTACTCAGTCTCGTGATCATTATTCTCTTCGGTGGACTCACTACTTTGGTTGCCGGTAACCGGCCCGAGAGCGTTTTTGTTACCGGGGGCATACTCTATACAGATACGCAGAAATACTGCACCATATATATCCTGCTGTTTTCCGTGCTCTCTTTTGCATACATTTGTTTTTTCAATCGTGAGTATTTCAGAGTTTTCATTAAGACTGCACGTATCGAACGTATTTTTTTCTACGGTGCAATGGCAGTTTTTGGCTTCGGGATCTCATCTATTCAGGCGGGCAGAGCATTAGAGGTCAGTTTTTTCAACTATGTAGGAATCGTGACGATGTTCTTGAGCCTGGCATTTGGATTTTGGGGTCTTCAAGTCTTCAATGACTTCTTTGATATTGATATTGACCGTATTGTCGACAGGAACAATCCTTTGCTGAAAGGTGTTACAAGAGATTACTACAGTACGTTTGGTATCTTTCTGATGATGATGGCACTGTGCCACGCGGTGATCATCAATTTTACGGCATTCCTGATTCTCCTTACCTATCTCTTGCTAGGTATTGTGTACTCACTACCGCCGGTGCGCTTGAAACAGATTCCGGTTATTTCTACACTCATTCTTGCGGTCGCGGTCGTGCTCGCTATCGCCTTGGGATTCTCGATTCACCACGGAGGCCGTGCTCTCAACGCGATTCCCGCGAAGATATTGATTCCTACGGTAATTGCGGTAACCCTGGGTTTTATCGCTAAAGATATTAGACACATTGAGGGTGATAAGGCACAGGGTGTGATTACGCTGCCAGTGTTATTATACAGCCCGGACACTTTTACCGGGCGCATCCCGATTGCTGCATTGGTTAGCGCCAGTTATCTCGTTTATGCGTTTTTTATTCCCCAGGTTCTAGCGGGCGCAGTATTCTTTGCATCAGTTACGTTATT
>JBAUFP010000198.1:0-3156 GCA_049679205.1 bacterium
CAATAGTGGTACGGCTTCGATGTCGTCGACCGAGGACTTGGCAACTATGTACTCAACCTCATGGGGCACGATACGGAAATTCACGCCGCTTCCCCGTGCACGGATAATGGTTTCCAGGATTTGCGCATTGGTCAGCCGATCGGATGAGAAAATCACATCATTAATATCCTCTATCCTGATGACCTCTCTTATGTTGCCTATTGTCGCCAGGACTTCGGCTCCATCGATTTCTTTGCCGATGTTTTTCGAATCGAAATCGACAAAACCGCAGACCTCATAGTGCATATCTGGTCTTGCCCGTAATTTGTTGAGAATTCGCTTCCCTTCGTTACCCGCACCAATTATGATCGCGCGTTTCAGCCTGGAAAGCGGTCCCTTCCTGGATCCGGGCCCGGTAAATCTGTATACAATACGCCACACACTCATTAGGATAACAATAAGCAGAAATGATATCAAAACCACGATACGGGAGTAGGCAAATTGCTTGAAGAAATAAGTGAAAGTAGAATTGACCAGAAGTCCAAAGATACTACCCCATAATACAGGTTTCAGGTGATAACTCTTCTTTCTCCCATAAGCACGAAATAAATAAACGCTGACAATCCATACGGATGCATAAATGGGTAAGATGATACTGAATCTTTCTAATGGATAGTGGGGAAATCTTATTCTTATCGCCAGCAACAGGCTCAAGAATATCACAATAATATCCATCAAGGGTGGAGCCAAGCTTTTTAGCACCTGGAGAACATAAGCCATTACGGCCCGGAAATAGATGCCGAGCGTCAACAGCACGCGCAGTGCTAACGAATAGCGTCCGCCGAAATGCTTACGTATGAAAATAAGCATCGTTGAATAGAAACGTGTAATCGCCGAGAACTCACTCTTCTTCGTGCTTTCACCTTTGTAATGAATCGCCTTCGTTGCCGGCGTGTAAATGATCTTCCAGCCGGCCTTCTTAATGCGGTAAGACAGATCAATATCTTCGCCGTACATGAAGTAATCCTCATCAAAATAACCGACCTGATCAAGCGCTCTTCTTCGGAGCACCATCAAAGAACCCGACAGCACATCCACTTCGGTTTCCGTATTCGGGTCAAGATAAGTCAGGTTGTATTGACCAAACAGACGACTCTTTGGAAACATCTTGCTCAACCCAACAATTCGTGCAAAAGCCACCCAAGGAGTGGGAAAACTCCTCCGGCTGTTGATTTGATAAGAGCCGTCAGGATTGAGCAACTTGCAGCCAACCGCGCCTACCATGGGGTTCTCATCGAGGTATTTCTTCAGGATGACCAGGGTATCTTCCTGAATCAATGTATCCGGGTTGAGTATCAGTATGTACTCACCCTGTGATTTTTCAATTGCCTGGTTATTCGCGGTTGAAAAACCCACGTTGCGGTTGTTCTCGATGAGACTAACATACGGAAAACGTTTCTTGACCATTGCCTGGCTACCATCGACCGATGCATTATCCACGACGAATATCTCTACATTCAAGGCCCCGCGCGCGCGTTCAATGGCAATGAGACATTGCTCAAGACAGGCCTTTACATTATAGTTGACAATAACGACCGAAAGGTCTTTCTTCATCGCTGAATTATAAGTTATTCCGAAACAAAGTCAACGAAAAGTATATCTTCATCATATCTCGTACAGATAGATCCTATCCTCAGGCAGAAAATCAATGAACTGCCAACCATCAAACCTCCAAATATACGACACAACCCTTGTACCCGGTTTGAGTTCACGTACGAGTTTATCTTTGAGCCGGTTATTCGTGGGTCCGTATAGAAAAAGAGTTACTACTGTTGCATCAGTGATGCTCCTCCTGAAAATATTACCATACTTTAGTTTTATCCTTCGGGAGTGCCCAGACAGGATCTTAACGAACCACGCGAATAAGAACCGTAACGGGTCGATCTCGATACCAACCGCGCGAGCACCAAACTTTCGCGCGGCGGTGACCAGTATTCTGCCATCACCGCACCCCAAATCGTACACGATGTCGTTTCTGCCAACCCTTGCGATGTCGAGCATTTTATATACCTTGTCCATTGGGGCTGGGTCAAAACCGGCACCAATCGAAAGGGTCCAGTATTTCCAGATGACAAACAGGACGAAGACCGCGCCCAGAATGATCAAAAACTGCATGCTATTCAACCGTCCTGCGTCATTTTTTCAAATAGCGGTCAACATATTTCAGGATGAACTCCAAGCGCTTCTCCCGGCGGCGGGGTGAGCCGTGCCGGGATAAACCATGAGGCTCGGCCGGAAAGCGAACCATCTCGACGTCACGGTTGAGCAACTTGAGTGCCGTGAATAATTCTTCGGCCTGTCCAATAGGACAACGGTGATCTTGCTCACTGTGTATGATGAGCAACGGTGTTTTCATCTTCGTCACGTACTTGAGGGGCGACATATTCCAGTAGAATTCAAAATTCCTTTTATTCCACCAGTAGCCCTTGAATTGCTTTGGTATACCAAACCCAAAATCTGAGGCAAGTAAAGAAAACATATTGACAACACTACGCATGGTCACGGCGACTTTGAACATATCAGTATGACCGATAATCCAGTTGGTCATGAAACCACCATAACTCCCGCCCATAACGCCCATCCGTTTCCGATCAACGTATTTCCGCTTCGTAATGAGGGCAATAGCATTAAAGATATCCCTTGTATCGGGAATACCCCAGCGGTTGTGTAATGCCCGGGCAAAACTTTCGCCATAACCCACACTGCCATGAGGGTTCGAGTAAAACACAATATACCCGCTTGCGGCAAGGACTTGAAACTCATGGAAAAGTGAGTTGCCATAAGCAGCATGCGGGCCGCCATGGATTTGCACGATCAAGGGATACTTACGATCGGTCCTGAAGTAAGGCGGTTTCAACAACCAACCCTGGATCTCATGGCCTTGATAACCCTTCCACCTCAATTCCTCAGGCGCGGTAAGATGATGATTTTTTAGATAGTTCTTGTTCAAGTGAGTCAACTGCCTGCGCTTGCCATCCTTAAAAAAATAGAGATTACCCGGATCAGCATTGTTACTGACCGCCATCGCGAAAGTATTCTTGCCATCATAATCAAAGGCGTATACCCTCTCACTCTTCCCGGCTACTTTTTGGACTTTTCTCTTCCTAACACTAACCC
>JBAUFP010000199.1:0-4212 GCA_049679205.1 bacterium
AAGTATGCCGTGAGCTAAATTAACCTTCTCTGCTTTGCTGCCTCTTCGAGCTGCGCCCTGAAATTAGGGTGTGCGATGCTGATAAGCGCTTCAGCCCTTTCCTTAAGGTTCTTGCCGTGCAGGTAAGCAACGCCATATTCAGTCACCACATAGTGCACATCGGCACGGGTTGTGACAACACCCGCACCCACTTGCAGTGTGGGCACAATTTTGGAGACAGTATCTTTCTTCGTCGACGAGGGAAGCGCTATGATCGGTTTACCCCCTTTCGACTGAGCAGCACCACGGATGAAATCAACTTGGCCGCCAAAACCGGAGTAGATCCTTGTGCCGATCGAATCCGAGCAGACCTGGCCGGTCAGGTCCACTTCGATGGCCGAGTTTATGGCAATCATCTTTTCATTTTGACCGACAATAAACGGATGATTTGTGTAGTTTGTGGGGTGTGTTTCGAATATCGGATTATTGTCGATGAAATCATACAAATCCTTTGTGCCAAAATAGAACGTAGCAATCACTTTTCCCGGGTGCAAGGTCTTCTTGGAACCAGTGATCACACCTGCGTTTATCGCTTCAACGAGACCGTCTGAAACCATCTCGGTGTGAATTCCTAAATCTCTTTTGTTGAACATTGCTTTCAGTGCTGCATTCGGGATACCACCGATTCCCAATTGCAGAGTGCATCCATCGTCGACGAGGTCGGCAATATATCCCCCAATCTTTTTCTCAACATCGGTGAAAGGAGGGAGGTTTAGCTCCGGCAGTTCTTCTGATACCTCGACCAGCTTCGCAAATCGCGAGGTATGGAGAAATGAATCGCCGAGCGTCCTCGGCATACGGTCGTTAACCTGTGCGACAACCAGCTTCGCTGTTTCCGCAGCGGCTTTCGATGCAAGACATTCCACGCCCAGACTCACGAATCCATGTTCATCTGGTGGAGAAACATGCAAAAAGGCAACGTCAAGTGGTAGCATATCCGAATAGAAGAGCTGCGGGATCTCATAGAGAAACACCGGCGTATAATCAGCGCGTCCATCGTTGACCGCAGCCCGATCTGCCGGGCCGACAAAAAGTGAGTTATGCCTGAAATGTTTCTCCATTCCCGGCTTAGAAAGAGGATCATCGCCCAACAATAGAACGTGTGTTATCTCAACATTCTTCAGTTCATCTTTTCGCTGTGCGAGGGCCTCGGTAAGCCGAAAAGGAGTCGCGGCATTCCCACTAATATAGACCCGGCTCTGGCTCTTTACTACTGATACCGCTTCCTCGAGCGAGCAGAGTTTATTCTTGTAATCATCAAACCAACTCATGGCAAGAACTCCTTCCTTATCTCACCTTTCTCCGCGTAGATACCGTTTGCCAGATCATGGTTTTCGCGCAAAACAGTATCGAAACCTGATTCGGTCATCATTTTGAGATAAGGAAAGATACTAGAGGTCAGTGCATGAGTGGCAGTTCGGGCAATTAAAGTCGTTGCATTAGGCATGCAGAAGTGTATTACATCATTAACCGTGTACATGAACTTACCACTCGGCGAGATCTTTGCGGTTTCAACGCACCCGCCCTGGTCAATCGAGAAGTCGATGATTACCGAACCCTTGCGCATGGTCTGCACCATATCTTTTGTCACCAAGGTTGGAGCTCTCTTACCACGCACTAGCACAGCACCAATCACAACGTCCGCGAATTTGACCAGCTTTTCAATATTATGCCTGGTCGCAAACATGGTTGTCACCTTCAGGTTTGAAGTCTGACAGGCAAGGTGGTCAAGCTTATCGCGTGTAACATCTAACACATAAACATTTGCACCGATACCGGCGAAGGTCTTGGCCGCATTGCAGCCCAAGGTACCACCACCCAGAATAATGACCTCGGCCGGCGGTATACCGGGTATGCCGCCGAGCAAAATACCGCGACCGCCACGGGGTGATTCCAGCAACCTGCCCGCGATCTGGACTGAGAGTTTACCCGCCATCTCGCTGAACGGTATGACGATCGGAAGACGGCCGTCATCTTTCTGTACAATTTCATATCCAACAAGCGTAATCTTCTTATCCGTAATCAATTTTACAAACTCTTTGCGCGCTGTAATAAGATGTATAAATCCCATTATGACCTGGCCATCGTTGATCAGCGGATATTCATCCTGTTGCGGTCTTCTCACCTTCAGTACAATGTCGGCCCTCCGGTACGCCTCTTCTTTAGAATAAACAACTGTCGCACCTGCTTTCACATAGTCGGCATCCAAGAAACCCGCGCCTTCCCCGGCCTTGCTCTCTACATAAACCTTGGCACCGAATAATATCAATTCTTGAGCGCCCATTGGGGAAAGTCCCACGCGATATTCCTCGGTCCCTTTAAACGGTGGGATTTCTTTTGGAACACCAAAAATCATCTAACCTCCTTTTCCCTGCGGGAAAATCTAAAAGATATTTTTCTCTTTGAATTCACCATACACATCTCTCAAGACATCGGAAATTTCGCCTACGGTCGCATACTCGCGAACACAGTCAAGCATCGGCATCATTAAATTGCGCCCGGTAATTGCAGAATCCTTCAGCTTCTCAAGCGCGCGCCTCACGACCGTACGGTTTCTTTTTATCACTGCATCTCTTTTTCTCGATATCTGCTTATTCACGAGCTTGGTTGATACTTTTAACGTGGCATATTTACCTATTGTCTGTTCTTGACAAAATCTATTTACCGCGATCACGTTTTTCTCACCACGCTCCATCGCCTTCTGGAACTCATATGCGCTGTTATGAATCTCTCTCTGAAAATACCCATCAGCTATGGCACTCAACGATCCTCCAAGATCATCTATCTTTTTCAGATATTCAGTGACTTCAGATTCCAGGCGATTGGTGAGACGTTCTATGTAGTACGACCCACCCACCGGGTCGATAGCGTGTGGCACATTACTTTCATACGCGATTATCTGCTGCGTGCGCAATGCCAAGCGCACTGCATCCTCGGCCGGGAGAGAGAGGGCTTCATCATATGAATTTGTATGCAAACTCTGAGTTCCTCCTAAAACCGCGGCGAGTGCCTGATAAGCAACTCTGATTGCATTATTGCTCGGTTCTTGTGCCGTAAGCGTTGAACCGGCGGTCTGTGTGTGGAATCTTAACATCCAGGACTTTGGATTCTTGGCCTTGAATCGCTCACGCATTATCTTAGCCCACATCCTCCGGGCTGCCCGGAATTTCGCAATTTCCTCAAAAAAGTCATTATGTGCATTGAAGAAGAAAGAAAGCCGCGGCGCAAATTCATCGACGGCCAGACCGCCACGTTCGGTTACTGCATGTACATATTCAATACCGTTAGCAAGCGTGAACGCTATTTCCTGCACAGCAGTCGCACCTGCTTCCCTGATATGGTACCCCGATACTGAAATCGTGTTCCATTTGGGAAGGTGTTTGCTGCAATAGGAGATGACATCAACCGTGATCTTCATCGAAGCCGCCGGTGGGTAGATATACGCACCACGCGCAACATACTCTTTCAACACATCATTCTGCACCGTACCCTCCAGAGCCTCAGGCGGAATACCCTTTTTCTGCGCAACCGCGATATACATTGCCAGAAGTATGGCTGCCGTTGCATTGATTGTCATGGAGGTACTGACTTTATCCAGTGGAATTCCATCAAACAAAATCTCCATGTCTTTGAGCGTATCGATAGCAACGCCAGTCTTACCCACTTCGCCTTCAGCTAAAGGGTGATCTGAATCGTAGCCCATCTGAGTTGGTAGGTCAAAGGCGACTGACAACCCGGTCTGCCCTTGCTCGAGCAAGTATTTGTAGCGTCGATTCGATTCCTCCGCGGTGCCGAACCCGGCATATTGGCGCATGGTCCACAATCTACCCGTATACATTGTCGGGTAGATGCCACGGGTGAATGGATACTCGCCCGGATCACCCAGATCACGCCGGTAGTCAATATCCTTCATGTCGTCCGGAGAAAAAAGCATATCAAATTCCAGGGGCAACGTCACACGGTAAAGGTAACGATGCCCGCCCCGTTAAATGAAAAAGGCATTGTTTGCGGTGTGCTAGACTCATTGTTGAACTACTGTTCAGTATCCGCAATGGAAAACATGTCATTATTTAACAGGGCCCGTATCGTCTTACGTTTAGCGGTCACGTTTTTTTCGAAAGACGTTACCGCCAAACGATACGGACCTCGTAGCCGTTGAACGCTCAACGTCAC
>JBAUFP010000200.1:0-3484 GCA_049679205.1 bacterium
TTTTCAATCCTGAGAAAGAGCACGTATAGCCCTATTAATATCAAAACTGCATAGATTCCCAAAAACATATTAACCTTTATTATACCGATATTGGTGAATGTGTCAACAATCCGGAGTCCGCGAAACAACTTAAATATAAACGGATTTCGTGCTTTTTTTGTCTAAAATGCGTATGAGATTCGATAAATTTACTCAGAAATCGCAGGAAGCGCTGGCCGCAGCCCAGGAAATTCTTGATGAGTACAATCATCAGGAACTGGATATTGAACATATCTTCGTAGCCTTGCTCAGGCAGGAAGAAGGGCTTGTCGGCAAGATATTGCAGCGTTTAGACATCATGCCTGATGTTGTCGAGCGCAGGCTGCAAGGCTCGCTGGATGTGCGTCCCAAGGTCTATGGTGGCGCTACTGCTCAAATGTATATCACTCCCAGAACCAAGAAATTGCTTGCGTTAGCGCGTGCCGAAGCAGAACGGATGAAGGACGAATATGTGGGTACTGAACATATTTTGCTGGCGATTACTGAGGAACGTGAAGGCGAGACTGCAAATATCCTGCGGGAATTTGGGATAACTAAAGAAAAGATTTACCAGGCTCTCCAGACAATGCGCGGTTCACAGCGTGTAACTGACCAGGATGCCGAGAATAAATATATGGCTCTTGAACGATTTGCACGCGATATTACGGCATTGGCTAAACAGGGTAAGCTGGATCCCGTGATCGGCCGCGATCAGGAGATCAAACGCCTAATCCAAGTTCTCTCCCGGAGGACTAAGAATAATCCAGTATTGATCGGCGATGCGGGAGTTGGTAAAACCGCGATCATTGAAGGACTCGCCCAGAAGATTGTGGAAAAGAATGTACCTGAAATACTGAAGGACAAGCGAATACTTGCACTGGATATGGGTGCGCTCGTTGCCGGTTCAAAATACCGGGGCGAGTTCGAGGAGCGCTTGAAAGCAGTTATGGACGAAATAAAGAAGGGGAAGGGTGAGATAATTCTTTTTATTGATGAATTACATACGATAGTTGGTGCAGGCGCGGCTGAGGGCGCCATCGATGCTTCGAATATGCTTAAACCGGCCCTGGCGCGCGGTGAACTGCAATGTATCGGCGCGACAACACTCAATGAATACCGTAAGAACGTTGAAAAGGATGCGGCATTGGAGAGAAGGTTTGCACCGGTCTTTGTGGGTGAGCCCTCAGTTGATGATACAATGAAAATCCTGCAAGGGTTGAAGAGCAGGTATGAATCACATCACGGTGTAGTAATCGATGATAGCGCGATTGAAGCGGCGGCTAAGCTTTCAGACCGTTACATAACTGAACGCTTTCTTCCTGACAAGGCGATCGATTTGATCGATGAAGCATGCGCTCGTGCACGAATTGAAGTGTATTCAATGCCTGATGACCTCAAGGAAATGGAGAAGCGGCTGGAAGAACTCACTGCTCAGGGAAAAGAAGCAGTTGATATACGCAATTATGAGAAAGCGGCTGAACTGCGCGACGAATCGGAGAAATTGCAGAAGGAATACAAGCAGCAGAAAACCGAATGGATGAAGCAGCGCGGCATTGATGATAAAGTCACGGCCGATGACATCGCGCATATCGTGGCAACCTGGACCGGGATTCCGGTTTCGCGGATGATGGAATCGGAAATGGATAAACTCCTGAAAATGGAAGAACGTATTCATATACGGCTTGTTGACCAGGAAGATGCTGTAATTGCAGTAAGCGATGCGATCCGGCGTTCGAGAGCCGGGTTAAAAGACCCGAACCGTCCTATTGGCTCATTCATTTTCTTGGGTCCGACCGGCGTTGGTAAGACCGAATTGAGTAAATCCCTGGCCGAATTCTTGTTCGATACTGAAGAATCGATGGTGCGCATTGATATGACTGAATATCAGGAAAAGCACACGGTATCCCGGTTGATTGGAGCACCGCCCGGCTATGTAGGCTTTGAAGAGGGTGGTCAGCTTACCGAAGCGGTGAGACGTCGTCCGTACCGGGTTATACTATTTGACGAGTTTGAAAAGGCGCATCCTGACGTGTTTAATATACTTCTGCAAATGCTTGATGATGGCCGATTGACTGATGGTCAGGGTAGAACTGTGGATTTCAAGAATACGATCATTATCATGACTTCGAATCTGGGTAGTGAAGTTATCACTGAAAGCCTTCAAAGCGGTAAATTCGACTATGAGAAGACTAAAAAGGATGTGAATCAGATACTTCAGCGCAGTGTCAAGCCGGAATTCTTGAATCGTATTGATGAAGTAATAGTTTTCAAACCACTCGGATTCGACGAAATTAAGGGCATTGTCGAACGTGAGTTAAAGAAGGTTGCGAAGAATATTTCAGAGTTTGGATTCAAGATAGAGTTCACGGATATGGTCAAAGACCACCTGGCGCATGAGGGTTTTGATCAGGTATACGGTGCCCGGCCTCTGCGTAGGGCGATTCAGCGTTTGGTCGAGAATCCGCTGTCCAAGGCCATTCTAGGTGGTAAATATAAGAAGGGCAGCACTATCCAGGTAGATTTGGAGAAAGGTAGTGTTGCTTTTAAGTAAATCCCACGCAATTCCATTGATTTGCTAAATTTCCTCCATTTAAGGAGGGGAAAAATGGGGGGCTACTCGATATAGACTATTTTTCTTATATCTAAGTTCTGGTTTGCCTCCAACTTAAGAAAATACACGCCTGAAGGCAGGATTCTGCCTGAACAATCCTGACAATCCCATACAACTATGTGGTTTCCAGCCAACTTAGTGCTATTGAAAAGGGTTTTGACTAATCTGCCCGTAGCGTCATAAACACATAACCTTGCTGAGTATTTGCAGGGCAAGAAATAGGATATTGGTGTGCCTTTTCTGATCGGGTTAGGCATATTCAATGCAAAGCCGAAGCCTGCTTGCTTGGATAGGGAATGATTTTCCGCAACTCCGGTGGAGTCACTCCATCTTAAGAAAAAACCGTATATATAGTCTTCCTGGGGTAGATTCATGACCGAAAAGAGCACGTCCATATTTCTGAAGTTCTGAGCAAAACCAAGACCGGAACCAGGGTAATCAGAGCCAAAACTGATGCCGGTGAAATACATTGCATTAGGGTCGTACATTTTGAACTGCTCAACGCTGTCCAGGCTGCTCCACCATACAGATCCACCGCCCAGAATGTCATGATCGTAGGCAGCACCGCGCAGTACCCAGGGTGTTGTGTCCAGATCAACGAAAGAGCCATTTTTAATGAATTTGTAGATGTGGAACATGTCCGCCGTGAAGAAATAAAGGCTTTCTGGCATATAAGCGAGCGGACGGTTAGGGTTGATTGGCCCGGGCAGGGGACCGTAGTAATCGAGTGTTCCCGTAGTTTTATTTATGCCAAATCTATCGACGTTAAAATCGCAGCTAGCGTATAGCGTGTCAACGCGGTCCGGTCCGACATATGCACGGTCAAATGCCATATCGCGCCATCCCCAGCCCATA
>JBAUFP010000201.1:0-5710 GCA_049679205.1 bacterium
GTAGCAGATTTGGATGTAAGAATACAAGGGCTGTCAAATCGGCCCTTGTGGTCACTTTGTGACCACAAGATAGATTATGTTTATTTAGTTGGCTCTCAATTGCATTCGTACATTGAATCAATCTTACAGAACCACTTTTTCCGGCCACGGTTCTTGCTTCGAAGTTCCCCAGAGCTTGCTAATATATTCTATTGAGAATAAGTCCTCAAGCGCATGCAGCCAATAAGTGCCCTTATCGGAAAGAACTACCTGCTCCCCATCATCCTTTAAGAATCCGAGGAGAGCTAATGGCTTCACATATTTTCCATATACCCTATCAAAATCCTTCCCAAATCTTTTCTTGAAATCATTTTTTTCGAATCTTGTTTCGTAAATCCTCCAGTAGAGCCAGCCCGCCATTTGCGTATTTTCTGACAGATTAAGCGATAGTGCGGTGGCTACTCCCCCATTTTCAAGGGCTTTGATATACTCAGCAACATTGAAGGTATTGAGGTAAAAAACGTCCTTAAGGTAAGAGCCTCCACTTGCACCAAGCCCAATGTAGAGAGGCACTGTAACAGAACAGTACTTTGGAATTCCTTTCCTTGTGAATGCCCAAACAGAAGTTCTTTCAAAGCCTACATCGTAAAATATATCCTCCAGAATGCCAAGCATTTTTCGTCTCTTTAGTATGGTAGATACATTGTAATTGCTCTCCTTAGAGTTTGCTCCCATTAAAGTATATGGGAATCTAAAAAGGGGATAAGCTGCGATTTGATCAACATCCATGCCAACCAAAGCCTGACCTGCTTGCTCTACTTCGCTATAAGTCTGGTCTGGTAATGCAAAAATAAAGTCTGCATTGACACATTCAAAGTTCATATTAACAGCACGTTCAACTGCGGCTTCTACCTCTTCTACGGTATATGGTCTTTTTAGTGTCCTTAAGTGCCTTTCCTGCAGGGCCTCTACACCTATGCTAAGATGTCTAACACCCATAGCAACAATGTCATGGAGATTTTCTGATGTTAAATGATTTGGATGGCTTTCCATATGGATATCACATTGCACATTAAAGATATGAAAGATATACTCTAGTATCTCTGCAAGGCCTGTTTGAAGCATTGTTGTAGGAGTTCCTCCACCAATATAAAGGGAAGTAACAGGCCTCTCACCAACCACTTCAGAATAGAAGTCAATTTCTCTCTTAACAGCGACTGTGTACCTTTCTGCTTCCTCAGGATTATAGATCTCTTTATTATAAGGGCAGTAAGGGCATATTTGATTACAAAATGGGATATGAAGATAAATCCCTAATTCATCTATATCCTGGAACTTTCTGTTTAGCCCCTCATATGAAGGAATTCTATCTTCTAGTGCAATTTCGTTCTCTTTAGTGAATAATCTACCGAAATTTTTTCTGATGTAACTTTCAATCATATAAGACTCCCCATTAGTCTCTCTTTGAATCAGATGTTAAAACTAAAGTTAACAGGTTAAAAATATTTTAATGCATTTAGAATAGCTGATGGTTTCAATTTTAATGTCTGATCTATTTCGGCATAACTTAAATATCCACAGTTCTTGCATAATTGAGAATCTCCAGGAAACCTGCAACATTTATACATGTTCCCTTTTTCATAAACACGACAGATATCTAAGGGTCGCTTCCAATCATTTCTTAATGCTGATTTTATGCCGGCTCGTGAATTTAATATTTCATATTTCTTTTTAAAGTTTAATAACTTGAGTAAAATTTCTTTTCTTTCAACAGGATCTATATATAAATCATCATATCCATAATATGGTGTATGAAAATAAAAGAATATACCCTGTATTTGATTTATTTCATTTATATATTCACAAAATTCTTGTATTTCATCTTTATTATAATTGTTTACAGTATAATTTACGTAAAGGGAAGGATGTTTTGATTCATGAATATTTTTCATTATTTTTTCAAATGTTTTCCCGCGTAAAAAATCATGAGTTTCTTGAAGTCCATCTACACTCATAAACACAGTATCGGCTGATGTTTTTATTGGGATTGTGCCGTTTGTATAAATAACAACCGTGAAAAATCCAGTTCTATGAGAATATTCAACAATATCTTCAAGATTATATTGTCTGTCATACCAAATAAACGGTTCACCACCTTCTAAATAGAGAGTACGACCGCCTTCTTTGTAAAATGAATTAATTACTGTAACTGTTTCTTCAAAACTTATAGCTTTTGTCTCACGACTGGTTATTCTGCAGTGACGGCATTGTAAATTGCATTTGTTATGCATAACTATTCCGCAAATAAGAGGAGTGTTTTTCTTAAAGATCTGATGATTAATTACGTATTTGATTCCGTATGTTATATGTTTCATAACTAGAATCCCCCATGTCCAATTGTGATCGCCAAACATTTTAACTCACCGCCCAACCGATGCGGCGGAACCACGAGGAAGGTCAGGTTGAGTGAGTTGTCAGATGGTTCTATTTGTATTTTGACATTATGAACTTTATTAGCTTTGATACTACAATTCTGGGAGTCAAGCGAACAGAAAGAATCTGTATTTTATTAAGCATACCAGGTATTACCGCTCTTTTACCTTTCATTAAAGCTTTATAGCCAATTCTTGCGACCTTGTCGGCTTCCATCAATCCAAAGAAATGAATCGATGAATTCTTAATATTCGCTTTTTCTGCAAATTCTGTCTTTGTTCCTCCAGGACATAAAGCTGTGACAGTCACTCCTGTTCCATTTAGTTCTTCTGCAATAGCTTCAGATAGGCTTAGTGTATAGTTTTTTGTTGCACAATAGACCACATTGAAAGGACCTGGGACAAAAGATCCTGTAGAACCTATGTTTAGAATTTTCCCATTCTTCCTCCTCAACATATCGGGAAGGAATAGTTTAATTTGATGAGTCAAAGTTTCCATGTGAAGTTGAATCATTCTATGGTCTTCAGACCAATTGGTGTCAGAATAACGTCCATAGACTATAAAACCCGCATTATTTATTAAATAATCTATAGTAATATCATTTTGCTTTAAAATGTCATATATTTCTTATGCAGATTGAGATTGACTTAGATCTTTAGGAATAACCAGGGTTTTTATTTTGTAATCATTTTCTAAATCTCTAGATAATCGCCTTAATCTTTCTTCTCGTCTTGCTATTAGAACAATATTATGTTTATCCTTTGCGAATAACTTAGCTAATTCATATCCAATACCACTAGAAGCACCTGTTATCAATGCATAGCTCATTTTTCCCTCTGATTATATTTCTTATCTAACGGTGCGCGAGCTAAGCGGAACCTTCAAGGTGCATTGCGCCGTTAGGCGCAATCGCGCCGCAGTGGGGCGCAGCGCCGCGAAGTCCGAGCTGAGTGAGGATTTCCGCTTCATTGAGCAGGAAGCAATTATGTACGTATAACCATTACACACAAAATGCCCTCCTACTATATGATAGGAGGGCGATGAAAGGAGCTAAGTTACTCCCTTTGCCAATTCATAAGATGTTGGCTGGTAGTGTACTTGTGAGCCAATATCAGTATATAGAATATTTCCTTCTTATGCAAGTATAAACGCGCTCTCTTCGCTAGATAGTAGTGTGATAAGTGTGTTCCTCAATAGAAGTAAGACCTCCAACTTCAAGACGTAATAATCACCTCCGTCCGGTAAATACATGGTTATAAATGATGTCGGTCAGCATCTAAAGTGAACACGGGGGGTCATTACAAATGAAGCGCCCCTCCTTGATACCGAGATCCAGTAGCGATCAGGAAAGAGATGATTGGATTTTATCCTTTGAGCAGAACTGAACACAATAGTAATGGGGCTGCCACTTACGACAGCCCCATTATCTATGTGTCTTTCCTGATAGACGGAAATTCCTTGGTGGTACGCTCAACCGAGACCTATTACGTCTCGCGCACACTTCTCGTTGTCAATGAGCCGTTTGCCTCTAAACGACTGCCTGTCCTTATCTGCAACTATCCAACCTTGACAATCTCGCCGAGCTAACCGGACGGCTGCAACGGGTATTGGGTGGCGCTGGACGAACCACGAGCGACCACCACCGGCTCCCAACCATGGAGCAAAAACCACCTGCGATATCCAGCAGTTTTTGCGTCAAACCAGCAAACGCCAACAGTCTTCTTGCCCTCGTACCCCCCAACCCCCTGCGGTTCAAACTATTAATTTTTCACACCCACAGGCAGGTAGATCTGGAATCGTTGGGAGGAGACATTCAAGTTTCCTTGGGTAGACGTGATAAATCCGTAGTATGCGATCGTCGCCAATCCAGAGGGGTGGAGGGCAATCGAAACAAAGTCACCGTTGCGGTATGGTACCCATGGGTTATCGGGATCAATCGTCTCACAATGCCATGTGGAGAAAGGAATCTCTGGACCACAATTCCCACTTCCACCCGGCAGACCCAGAGCAGGGAGCGGTCGTGCCGCCTTGAGGGAACCATCTACCGACTGATAGGCGATGATCGGGTAACCGGCCGAATCCTCTGCTATTGACACACCCAGGGGGTGAATATCAGGTGGCATGGAGTCAATCGTGTCACACTGCGCCGAGCCAAGAACTCCGCAGTTTCCTCCAGAGCCCTTATCAAAAGCATATTTTAACTTGTCAGTGGTCGCGTCGTAGTAGGCGATGTGAAAGTCGTTTCCATTATCTACATAAAGTGAGGCATACTTGCCAACATCATTCAGTGAATCGACTGGGTAACAGAGCCAAGTGTTCATTCCTGGACCACAGTTGGCACCAGTGCTGGAGGTAGCATACCAAAGGTCACCATTAGACCCATCGTAGTAAGCAATGTGCCTGTTTCCGGCCCCATCCAGCGCCAGGGAGGCAAACTGACCAACCCCCTCGCCTGTTTGTATAGAATCGCACTTCCACATAGAAGCTACGGAGCCAGAACAACCAACGCCACCGCTGCCCACATAGGAAGCCACCTTCAATGAATCAACATTGCTAGTGTTCTCAAAATAGTAGGCAATGTATGGTGTGCCGTCCGAATGATACTTCAGGGAGGCGTATTGGCCCACGATAACCGAAGGAAGGAGTGGCTTATCAATGATATCCTTTGACCAGGTGCAAGTGGGGCAGATTTCGCCGTGTGCGTACTTGAGCTGGCGATTGGTGGCATCGTAGTAAGCAATCCCGATTTCCCCGTTTGAAGGATTAACTGCGATGGAGCTGTATTGTCCGACACCATAGGTGGTGTCCACCGTCTGACACAACCAGGAGTTGTTTGGGCCGCAATTTCCTATACCAAAGCCCTTATTCATTGCCAAGCGCAGCGTCTTGTTTGTGTAGTCGTAGTAGCTAACGTAGGTGGTGTCGGTGACCTGATTTATCGCTACCGAGGTATGCTGGCCGGTATCGCCGGGTGTGTCTACTTCGATATTGAACCACGGGGCATTGGCGACCGGATCTGCGTTCATATCGTCCACATATGAAGCCCCTGTGGGCTGTGCTCCGAATGCCAGACCCGGTCCTGCTGCAAGAAGCAGCAACATTACAGAGAGCATCAATCCAAAGACATTTCGCCCTTTCATTATTTCCTCCTTTGCTAGAAATATCACCTTGAATTTTCCACGGTGACGAAAGATAGAGCACCTAAACTAATTCGTCACGGCTAATCCGATCGGCTGCAACGGATATTGGGTGGCGCTGGATGACTCACAGAGCGACCACCGCCCACCATTAAACCGTG
>JBAUFP010000202.1:0-2839 GCA_049679205.1 bacterium
TTCGTGCTTTGAAATTAGCATTTGTTTAGGGTTTCGATATTCGGATTTCGAATTTAGAAGCTTTACGTCGCGCGGAAACTGATTGTATATCGTATGTATATGGGGAGAGGTACGATTGTTTTCTCAGTCCAGGTATGCCATCGGGCCGACCGGCTTGCCGTCTTTGCGTAATTCAAAGTGTAGTATTGGTCCGGACAGCGAGCCGCTTTCGCCGACCCGGCCGATAATCCTGCCGGCAGGTATTTCGTCGCCGGTATTCACCAGCATTTCGGCCAGGTGTCCGTATAGTGAATAGTAACCGTCGAGATGGTCGACCAGCACAAGGTTTCCATAACCCATGAACCGATCGGCATAGACGACTTTGCCGGGCGCTACGGCACAGACGTTATCGCCGTATCTCGTACTGATGTCGATCCCGTTATTTCGGGTAGTCGTGTTGTATTTTGGGTGAATTACCTTGCCAAAGTTTGTGATAATATTACCGCTGCAAGGCCATGACAGTTTACCGCGGTTGTTCTCCAGATAATTTGAACCACTGCGTGCTTTTTCCCTTTGTCTTTCCAGTGAGACGATAAATTCTTCCAGTTTACGCTGCGCACTCTTGAGCTCTTTTTCCAGTGCGCGTTTTTTGTTTTCTTGCTTCGCAACTTGCCCGAGGATCTTATTCTTACTACTTCTGTCGTCATTGAGTCGGGCTAGCTCGTCTGCTTTTTCCTCCTTGCGGCGCTCAAGCGTTTCTATAAGGTCATTGCGGATTTCCTTATCAGTGAGGTATCGTTTCCAGTCGCTCTCGAATTCAGAAAAAGCTCTCTGATCATCCTGGGCGAGCAACTGCAAGTAATATGACGATGATAGAATCTGAGGTAGCGATTTCGACGAGAAAAGAACATTCATTTTATAAAACGGTTTCCATTTGAATAGGCGCACGATACGCATGCGCATGTTACCTTTTTTCAGGCGCATTTTAGATTCGAGACGCGCGATTTCCTTTTCTAGCTCCGCGACCTTTGACTTTTCACGGTTTTCCTGTGCGGTTAAGTCGTCAATGTATTGAATTGTCAGGCTAATGCCCTCATCGATCTTTTCGATATGGGCTAGAGTCCCGACCTTTTGTTTTTCCAACTCGTTTATCTCTTGACGCACGGTGTTGAGCTTGGACTTCAACTGGTCCAACTCCTGCTGTTTCTCAACCAGTTGCGAAGCCAAGCATAGGATGATGATAAGTATGTTCATTTCAAAAATCTCCGCATGGCGATACTTGAACCAATTACACCAAAGAGCATGCCGCCGAGTATCGAACCGAGTAAGAACCACCAGTGGGGGAAGTACACATTATCGAAAAAGAAAGTTGCGACGCGGTGAGTGATTGCAGTCAGCAAGAATGCGATAAATCCACCAATCGCTCCCTGCACTATGCCTTCAAAGGTAAAGGGGATGGCGATGAAGCTATCTGACGCGCCGACGAGTTTCATTATTTCAATTTCAGTAGCGCGGGCGAATATGGTTAGTTTTATGGTTTGAAAAATAACGAAGATAACTGAAAAAATGATTATGGCCAGAAGTCCAAAGTCGAAAATCACAATGACATTAGTGACTTTTTTCAGTTGGTCGACTAACGCACCGCCGTACAATGTTTCTTCAATGCCTTCAAGAAGCATGATTTTTTTGCTGATTTCATCCAAGCCTTGAGCATTACGGAAGCTACCCTCCAATTTGATCTGGAATGATGCGGGTAGAGGGTTTTCTTCAAACACATTCAAAATCTCTTCGCTGTCCTGCAATTCATTTCTCAATTCATTCAGGGCTTCCTCTGAAGATACGTAGATTACCTGCTCAACGCCTTTTATCTTCTGAATGTTTTCCTTTAATGCGTCGACTTGGGCACGCCGGTCCAGGAAGGCGATGATTTCGATTTTCTCATCGAGAATGCGCGTCGCGTGGTGGAGATTGACCGTGACCAGGGAAAAGAGGGCCAGCAGGAACAGGGATATCGCGGCAACCAGCAGCGACAGGAAGAAGAGTGAACCGTTACGGGTAATGGTGCGTACACCTTCTCTTATTCCAATGCGTAGTGACATGACTACTTATCCTGCACGAGACGACAATTGTCAATCCTGAGCATTCTTTTTTTCATTTTCTTTACGAGACTGATACTGTGTGTGGCCATTATGACTGTCGTTCCTTTATAGTTGACGTCGAGGAGTATATTCGTTATGTCCTCCGAGCTTTTTGCATCCAGGTTACCAGTTGGCTCGTCAGCCAGGAGAATATATGGATCCCTGACTAGAGCGCGGGCAATAGCGACTTTCTGCTGTTCACCACCGGATAACTGGTATGGGTAGGCGTATTTCTTATGGCTCAAGCGCAAATAGGTTAGGGTTTCCATGAGTTTCTTTCTCACCTCACGAGGCGGGGTATCGGTTACTTCGAGGGAAAATGCAACATTTTCCTCTAGGGTCCGATCCCGAAGCAGTTTAAAGTCCTGAAAAACAACGCCGATTTTTCGGCGGAAATTTGGGATATTTTTCTTCTTGATATCTTTGAGATTTTGGTTCAATACCTTGATCGCCCCGCGTGACGGTTCTACTTCCTTGTAGATCATCTTGAGCAGGGTTGTCTTACCGGCGCCGGTTGCACCGCAAATAAAGACAAACTCACCTTTATCGATCTGGAAGGTGATATCTTGAAGCGCTACCCAATCTTTCTGATAAACCTTAGCAACTTTGTCAAAAGAAATCATTAAAATTAATATAACCAAAATTCTATTTTTGTCAACAACTGAGAGCTCCACAAAAAATGCTGCGCTCTCAATTGACATCGTTGTTTTCTTAAGTAATTG
>JBAUFP010000203.1:0-1732 GCA_049679205.1 bacterium
GTCATGGTCATCTTTAACTTATATCGAGATGTTGGACTATACTGCTTTGTGCACATTCTACTTGAACTAATATACGTACAACATTCACATACTGCTCACACAAATTATCACATAATTGTTCCAGACATCCAAAGCATATTCTCCTTACTACCTTGCTGAGTTCGCTCTGGCTGCCGTTCTATCAGAAACCCAAAGAGAACCCGCCAAAAAGATAATTCACCCAGGTGAAGCTGTACACCTCCTCAACGTCAGATCCGCCTTCAAGCACCCGATAACCAAGCTTCAGAGATACGCGGTCATTGACATCACCCCGGAGCGCAAGGGAAATGTCTTCGGCACGGCCCTGCGGAGCTGCTAATGCGTCGCCATCAAGAACTAACGTTAAAGGACCTATGAAATTCCAGGCAACGCTGAACTTGATGAGCGGCACAAAGCCGAGATCGGTTTTCTCTGACATTTTGATCGAATCGGCAATGCTTATCGCCGCGTCCCGGATCTTTGCAGTCACCCCAAGTCCGAAACGCAGTCTCTCCCCTGCAAACCAGAAATGTTCGTATGTCAGACGGTACGAATTGAACTTGTATACAGTATTCAACGTTGCATTCGGTGCGAAAGATTCACCCTCGAATACAACTTCACGGTCCACACTGCCTTTGGCTTTCAATGTCAGTGGCGCCACCAAAATTGAAAGCATGTTGCCTCTATTGAAATAGTAGGTGAATCTTCCCCGGGCGAAAAATGCCGGGTCAGTCTCTAATTCTTCCGAAAACGATATCAGAGTACCGGTTGATTTTGGTATCTGGATATCACTGTAACCCACGATCGCAGTACCTGATTCAACATCCAATTCAAAGGGATTGAATGAATCCCCAAATAACGGACATAACATCAAAAAAAGCAGAAACCCTGTCAAAAATACTGTACGTACTCTCAACATAATCTTACCTCCACCAAATATTGCTGTCATAACCTGAGAAATCAAGGTCAAGATGACTTCAAAACTCTGTTGTACATATTCAACAACTCTTCCCGGGAAACCAGCGGTCGCCTAATAGATTCAAGCGTGGACTTGCTCAACTCGCCACTCCTGGCAAACTCATAGCCCACTTTTTTAACCTCATCAAGAATCGCTGCTCCATCCTCAGTCAGCTCACCCTTCTTTTTCATTAGGAATGCATGAGGTCTGAGCAGTGCTCCAGCAAATTCAATACTCATACCATCCGCTAACTCTTCGGCAATATGCACCACCGTATCGAGATTCTCCTTTTCCCACCAGCCGCCAGTAGAAAGCAGCACGATCTTGCACAGCTTCACATTATCATGGAGCCGGGCGCGAGTCCGTCCATCGCGTGTCTCGAGCACGGGTTTTATCAACGGACAAAGCCGGTTGATAAGAATTTGCATCTCCCCAGGGAGGGGAATGTAGACCGGGGTTGCCAGAATAAGGGTATCCGCTTCCCTCAGAGCAGGATCGACTTTCTGCATATCATCCTTGATATAGCACTCTCCAGGGGTCTCCCACCAGCATTGAAACTCGCCGGTACATGGTTTTGGTTTCAGGGTCTTTGTGTAGAAAATTTCTGTACTAGCACCGGCGTTCTCCATACCCTGGATGAATGCGTTGAGGATCATCCCGGTATTTCCCTTATCTTTTCTGGGACTACCATTGATAGCAACAGCTTTCATTAACAAACCTCCTCATTTTTCGCTGTAAAGAAACACACCCCTATTT
>JBAUFP010000204.1:0-6626 GCA_049679205.1 bacterium
GGTGAATATCGAGCTTGAGCAGTTCAAACAGATAGCCGGCTCTCTAGAGTAATCATCCGCAGGGCTACCCGTAGTTAAACACAACGGGTCAGGAAAGCTCTGCCCTACGTTTCTTCCAAACCCTAAATCCGAATATCTAAATCCTAAGCAATTTCAAAATCCAAAATACTAATGACCAAACAACAGAACGCCCATAGATATCGGGCAAACCTTTGGGTTTGCGACACGATGCAGCCAATGACTACAGTTTTTAATTTTGATATTAGTGCTTTGGTATTGTCTAGGATTTCGTGCTTAGAATTTCGAATTTAGCCTGTAGGACAAGCCGTTAGGTTTGCAGTATTTCTTCCCCAATGCCGTGACGTGTATGTGCAGGTGACAATTGCCCTGTCCGTGGGCAGCTTGACATTGGCCGGCAAGTGTTTATAATGCTTGTATATACTAGCAGCAGGCATCTACAGAAGGAGGATACAAATGAAAAGGTTGTTCGCGCTTATATCTTTTGTGTTGGTCGTCATGGTTGGATGTAATGGTGCGTTGCGTGTTCAAGCACCGGAAATCACTGCGGTAATCATGGATGTGACATATGTAACTGTATTCTGGGAGAAAAATAACATCATAGAGAACAATTCTGATTTTGGAGGATATAATGTCTACGTCTATACTGACTCGAACGCGTTAATGGTTGAAGACGGTGAGGAATTGAATAAATTCAACAGCCAGCTAATCCAGGACACTACCTATCAGATCAATGGTTTGCTTCAGGACAGTATATACTACATTCAGATCCGAACGGTCAATACCGACGCCAAGGTTGGCGATTATAATAGTACGACACCGTTTCTTCAGGCTTCGCCGCGGCCTGAGTTCACCGTGACAATGAATATTGCCAGTGCGGGTCAGCCGGTTACTGACAGCTGCGCGATCAGGTTTTCTGATGCATTAGTTATGGCCGACTCAACGATGCCCGATAGCGGTGCTGATATGTGGGTGGGTACGTTGAACGATACGTTGTTGTTGAGATCACCCAACAGCCACTCCCTTTATGGGGCTAATGCACGTGTCACATACTTCTCAAATCATGGACCAGGCGATTTCGATTCCCTGTCTCAGGCTCCGGTCGAGCCCGATGCATATGCGGTGGACTTCTTGGCAGGCGATGTTGTAGTTGCTAAAACCGAAGACGGTAACTATGTCAAGATCTATGTCACATCAATCGACATACAGAACAATGCAGTGACGATTCTATATGCATATCAGAATGTTGCCGAATTTCCCTATTTCTGAGCGGTCATACCCTGATTGTTATTTTGTCACTTGCTTGATCCAGCCTAGATATTCTTTCTGCCCTTGGTCAATATCCCAAGCGATGATTTCCGGAATTCGGTAGGGATGATTTTCCTTGATGTATCTTTCTACGGCTCGGTATTTGCTACGTTTTGTCTTTATGAGTACGCCGTACTCCGGACTTTTTTCTATTTTACCCTGCCAGCGATAGATCGAAAAAATCTTGAAAATGTTACCACACGCCACGATTCTTGCACTAACCATGGCGCCAATAATCTTCTTTGCACTACGTAGATTGGGAAACGTTGTATAGACTATTAAGTATTTTTGTTTCATTGAAATCTGTAGAGTAAGAGTATGGTAATGTTGAAATAGATGAGCAGGGTGGTGGTATCCAGTATCGTAGCGATTAAAGGTCCGGACATCAATGCCGGGTCGACGCCGAGTCTCTTGAAGACTATTGGCAGTATGCCGCCGATCGAGGTGGCGATCACTATTGCTGCGATCATGGCGATTGCCACGGTCAGGCCGAGTGCGGCATCGCCTTGAAGGACCACTGCGCGTAGCGCGGTGATTGCTCCGGCAATGATTCCCATCAGGATGCCGATGAGGAACTCCTTGCGCACTACACGCCATATGTCGTGTAGCTTTATTTCACCGGTTGCCAGACCGCGTACGACAACGGTTGCGGCTTGAGTGCCGGCACTGCCACTGGTATTCATAAGAATCGGAATGAAGAAACTGAGCGTTACGATGCTCGAGAGCAAGTACGAGTAGTGTTCCAAAACCGAACCCGAGATGAATCCGGCCAGTGCGAGAACAATGAGCCAGATCACTCTTTTCTGCGCAATGTTGAGCGGGCTGGCCGACAGGTATTGGTCGGTTACTTCAGAGGCACCGAAACGGTAAATATCCTCACTTGCTTCTTCCTTTATGACATCGATCACATCGTCGACCGTGATCACTCCTTTGATGCGTCCTAGTTTATCCAACACCGGGAGTGATGGTATGTCATATTTCTCAAAGACGCGAGCGACATCTTCTTGGTCAACATCAAGTCCCACGCTCGGGAAGTACGTGTCCATGACATTCTCGACTCTGCGATGCGGGCTTGTTGTCAAGAGGTCTTTTAAAGGTATGATACCCTGGAGTCGCTTGACCTTATCAACCACGTAGATATTCTGTATGAAATCGATATCTT
Source organism: bacterium (assembly GCA_049679205.1). Lineage (GTDB taxonomy): Bacteria > Hydrothermota > Tepidihabitantia > SM23-42 > SM23-42 > SM23-42. The sequence continues at coordinate 2,489 of JBAUFP010000204.1, forward strand.
TTGCCTTTGTCCTTAAGTCCCTCAAGACATTGGCGATATTCACATTCTCGGGTGTGGTAACGTAGTCGGTGGTCATCAACCCGCCGGCAGTGTTCTCCTTATAAGCGAGCAACTCTCGTGCCCTTTTCTGCTCTTCCGCCTCGAGGAGCGGTATCAATTTTTCAATTTCCTCGTTGGGTAGTATTGCGAAAAGATCGGTACGGTCGTCGGGAGACATCTCGTTGAGAATATCGACCGTCCGCGTTGTGGGAAGATTGTCGAGTAATTCTACCATTTCTTCTTCCCGTAAGAATTCGAATATGTCAGCGGCGACCTTCGTCTCCAGGGTGTTGAACAGTTTCAATTTTTCGGCAACCGTGAATTCCGGCCAAACTTCAGCAATATCAGCCGGTTCGAAATAGGACAAGACTTTTCTGATTGTGTTTTTCTTTCGAGAAGAGAGCAATTCTTTTATTTCCGGAAGAATTACGCGCATTGATAAGTCTATCGCGAAATGTAGTGAAGTCAATGGTGATTTTTTGTAATTGACATAATGCAGGAAATTATTATAATATTCGCATGAGAGAGAGATGGGATAGTAGAACTGCATTTATATTGGCTTCCATAGGCTCGGCGATCGGCTTGGGTAACATCTGGCGATTCCCCTATATTTGTTACGAATGCGGGGGAGGAGCGTTTCTGATCCCCTTTCTCGTTGCCCTTTTGACGGCAGGGATACCACTCATGGTTCTTGAATACTCAGTCGGGCACAAGTTTGGGAAAGGTGCTCCCCTTGCCCTGGGCAGTCTAAAAAAAGGGTTTGAGGTCCTGGGTTGGTTTGCATTGCTCGTCGGGTTTGGTATTGCTACATACTACGCAGTCATCATGGGTTGGGCTTTCAACTACCTCGGATATTCGTTCAACCTTGCATGGGGCGACAACACACAAGGGTTCTTCTTCGACCAATTCCTCAGGATGTCAGAATCACCCATGCAGATTGGAGGAATCCAGTGGATGATTGCCTTAGGTTTGGTTTTGACCTGGATTGCAATCGTCGCCTCGATTTGGAAGGGTGTTAAGACAGTCGGCAAAGTTGTTTACTTCACGGTGATCATCCCTTGGCTTATACTATTGGTGTTCGTGATAAGGGGAATAACCCTGCCCGGTGCGCTCGAGGGACTGAAATATTACCTGACACCTAACTTCGGTGCGCTGCTTAACTACCGCGTGTGGCTCCATGCCTATTCGCAAGTTTTCTTCTCATTGACAATTGGCTTTGGCGTGCAGATCACTTATGCCAGTTTCTTGCCCAAAGACTCGGATGTTGTGAACAATGCGTTCTTGGTCAGTTTGGCCGATGCGGCTACCGCGTTTGTCGGAGGGTTCGCCGTGTTCGCTACGCTGGGTTACTACTCGTATCAGACCGGCCTGCCGGTTAGCGAAGTGGTGCAGGCGGGACCGCAGCTCGCATTTGTTACCTACCCAACGATCATTCGATTATTGCCCTTTGGTTCGGTTATCTTTGGCGTTCTCTTCTTTCTCATGATATTGACTCTGGGTATTGATTCTGCATTCTCTCTGGTTGAGGCGGGTGCCGCTTCTTTAATCGAGAAATTCAATCTGAAGCGTATCCACGTGAATATCGGATTCGCCATCGTTGCGGGTGTTATGGGTTTGATTTATACAACAAGGAGTGGGCTCTTCTGGCTTGATATCGTTGACTACTTCATGAACAATTTTGGACTCTTGGTCATTGGTATCCTGATGTGTATTGCTGTTGGCTGGTTCTACAAGCATGACGAGATACGAGAGTATGCAAACAGCAAATCGGATTTCACGATCGGTAAGTGGTGGGATTTCTGCATAAAATATTTCACACCGGTGGTGGTAGGTGCGTTGTTCATCACAAACGTGATTGACCGGGTGAAAGCAGCCTATGGTGGATATTCGCGAATCGCCGAGTTCCTTGGCGGCTGGTTGGTGATCATTGCCTTTGTTGTTGTTGCGGTGATACTTTTTAAGAAGAAAGGGAGAGTATGATGCCAGTTTCCGCTTGGATAATGTTTGCAATTACCGCCCTGGTGCTTTTTGGCGGTATTATTCTGTGTTTGGTTAAGATAAAGGATAAGAAATAAGAGCTATCTTTTGAACTTTTTCATACCCTCCTCGTAGAGGTCGCCGCCAAACGCGTCATTGGCAACGATAACCGGGAAGTCTTCAACCTCGAGTTCGCGTATCGCCTCGGGCCCAAGGTCTTCGTAGGCGACAATCCGTGCTGCTTTGATGTTTTTCGCTATCAAAGCGCCGGCACCACCCGTGCTGGCAAAATATACTGCCTTGTATTTCTGCATTGCATCACGCACGGCTTTCGAGCGCACGCCTTTGCCGATCATACCTTTTAATCCATGTTCCATCAAGAGTTGTGCGTAGGGGTCCATACGGTAGGACGTTGTCGGTCCTGCAGAACCGATAACATGTCCAGGTTTGGCGGGTGCCGGTCCTACATAGTAGATTATTTGTCCCTTAATGTCGACGGGTAGTGATTCACCCTTCTTGATAAGATCGTACAGACGTTTATGGGCGCTGTCGCGACCAGTTAAGATAGTACCGGTGATCAATACCCGATCGCCAATCCTTAGTTTCATAACATCTTCATCAGACAAAGGTGGAGTTATTCTCATTGCTTCGCTCATCAAACCTCCTTAAATAACTTAATAACTCAATAAGTGAGAAGTTAGAAGTAGTCATTTAACTTAATAACTCAATAAGTAAGAAGTTGGAAGTCACGCCTCTTTGGATTTTGTGGTCTTAACACTCTTGCCGAGGATATTTCTGATTTCTCTCGATTCCTGTAATAGTCTCTCTATTTCAGGACCGGTCGCTATTCCTGAATCGTATAGTAATCTAAGCCAATAATGTGACTCTTTAGCTTCTCTGAATGCGATGCTAAGTTTGTATGCGAATTCTCCTCTACTGAAAGCTCCACAGGCTTCTTCGTAATTGGCATCAATCGACGTTCCTGAATGTAGCAGCTGCTTTCCGATTTCCAGAGCGATCCAATTTCGCGGTAGGGACTTAACAAATTTCACTATTGCCAAAGCAAAAGCATACAATCTTTCCTGCAAATCGTGATTTTTCGTTGTTTGCTTCTCGTTCATGTTCTTTTCACTTCACTTCTTCCTTCTTGTCGTCCCTTCTCACTTCCTACTTCCCACTTATATTCTTATAAAATTGCCGTCTTGTGTCTTGCCACGTGACAGTTGATATTCACGGCGACCGGGAATGAGGCAATATGGCGGGGGTGGGTTTCGATGAAGACATCCAGTGCGGTAATTCGTCCACCTAATCCCTGCGGTCCAATGCCCAGGTTGTTTATTTTTTCGAGCAGTTCCCTCTCGACATCGGCATAAAAAGGATCAGAATTCCGCTCACCGATATCCCGTAGTAATGCTTTTTTGGCAAGGAAGGCCACATATTCAAACGTGCCGCCGATGCCAACACCAACAACAATGGGCGGACATGGATTAGAGCTGGAACGCATAACGCGATCGACGACAAAACTCTTCACTCCCTCAATACCGTCAGCTGGTTTCATCATTTTGACTTCGCTCATGTTCTCGCTGCCACCACCTTTTGGGGCTACAGTGATTTTTATCTTGTCACCAGGCACTAATTTGGTGTGCACTATTGCCGGTGTATTATCTCCCGTGTTCTTTCCATTCACCGGGTCAGACAGGATTGATTTTCGTAAGAAACCGTCAGTGTAGCCTTTTCTTACGCCATCATTGATCGCTTCTATTATACTGCCTGCAACGTGAACCTCGGCACCCAATTCAAGAAAGACGACGGCGAAACCGCAGTCCTGGCATAGAGGTACTTCTTCGGATTTGGCGATTTCCGCATTCTTCAGTAGCTGTTTGAGAATATCTTTGCCCGTTTCTGACTCCTCTTTTTCGAGACCTTTCTTGAAAGCCTCAATCATATCTTCGCCGATGAAATAATTCGCATCTTTGCATAATTGAGCGACCGTACTGACTATTTTGTCATAAGAGACTTCTCTCATATACTCTCCTTCAACCCTGACGGCTTAACATAAATTCAGACAGATTATGGCATCGATGCATACAGATAACTTCCATATAGCATCCCAACCCCAACC